>JABGVY010000173.1 GCA_018645845.1 Gammaproteobacteria bacterium
GATTCTGACCTTTGGTTCGTCTTTGGTTATTCCTAGTGCTTCATACTCTTCAGTAATCCAGCCTGCACCCAGCCCGAATTCAAGACGGCCATTGGATAGCTTGTCTATCGTCATGGCTGACTTGATCAGTACGATTGGTAGGTGGTAGTCGACACAAAAGACCCTGCAGCCAATATTGATTTTACTGGTGACTGCTGCGGCATAGGCCATGGCGGGAATGGCCGCCAGATTCTGCTCGGGATGGTTGGCTTTTTCCAGCGCAGGGCCTGATCCAATGATATGGTCGGCGAGGTGAAAGGCTGAATAGTTCAGTGCCTCTGCGCGCTGAACCTGTTCAGCCCAATCTTCAGCTGACTCTGCATTGAATGACTGAACGCCAAATCTAAATGGTTTACTCATGGTTAGTCCTTATAGTGTGTACTGTACGCCGGTGAGCTCTGCGGAAAGGTCCCACAGGCGTTTTGCCACGGCTTCGTCTTTTGATGATGGAATCGTATCAACCTTCTGGGCAGAGTGAGCCATTTCACCCCACTTTTTGGGTCCAAAATAATCTCCTCCTTGTACCTGGGTGTCGGTGGTGGCCATGAGCGTGGGAAGGGCACCCTCTGCTGAGCTGTTCATGATCAGGCGCAGTGGTATGAACAGGAGTGAAAACAGAGGTGGTATATGCCGACCAAGCTCGGTATTTGAGCCACCGGGGTGACAGGCGACAGAAATGGCGGCTGAACCAGCGGCTTCCAACATTCTTGTTAGTTCATAGGTAAACAGAATGTTGGCAAACTTACTCATGCCGTATCGTTGCATGCGGTTGTAGCTTTTGTCGGAATGAATGTCATCAAACTGAATGCTGCCCTGGCGATGCGCCAGACTGCTGACGTTGACGATACGAGCGCCCGGTTGGTCCTTCAGTTTATTGATCAGATGTCCTGTCAACGCGAAGTGACCGAGATGGTTGACACCGAACTGCAGTTCGAAACCATCCGATGTGACTTCTTTCGGCGGCATCATGACACCTGCATTATTGATCAGGGCATCCAGCCTTGGTTCCCGGTTAACCTGCTCGGCGGCTTCCTTAATGCTGGAGAGGCTCGCAAGGTCGAGGGGAATCCAGGTGATGTCGGCGTCACTTTTAATCGATTTTATTTTTGCTATCGCCCCACTGGCCTTAGCTTCAGAGCGACATCCAAGCAAAATTTTCGCTCCACGCTCGGCCAGTACGCGAGCTGTGTCGTAGCCGATCCCTGTATTTGCGCCGGTAATGAAAACTGTCTTCCCGGTTTGGTCCGGCACGGCAGATTCTCGATAGTCAGTCACTGGATTTCCTTTTTGTTAACGCACGGGGCGGGTAAGGGTTTAATAAACGGATGCATTCGGGAAATAGCGCTCTCGTTGTCTGATGTCGAATTCAAGGTGCAGGTTTGAAAGCCCGCGAAGAAAACTGCTGGGAACGTGCTTGAAGGGTTCGTTCGTGTCGACGGTCCTGATGTTATCCAATCGATGTAAAAAGATGGTGAATGCGGAGTACATCTCCTGGCGAGCCAGGGCAGCACCGGGACAATGGTGTGGCCCTGAACCAAAGGCAAGGGGCGCGCCTGCTTTTTTGCGTTCGATATCGAATGTTTCTGAATCATCAAAAATGGCCTCGTCTCGATTCGCAGAGGCGTATCCGACTGCGATACTTGAACCTTTTGGAATGGCTATGCCGCCCAGTTCCGTATCCTTCACGGCAACTCTCCAGAGGTGCAGCACGGGTGTTTCATATCGAAGAGACTCTTCAATGAAATTACGAATGAGCTTTTGGTCTGACCGCATGCGATCCATCAGTTCTGGACGTTGCAGCAACAGCATGAGACCCGAACCAATAGCGTTAGTAGTGGTTTCGTTTCCCCCGGTCAGTAGCTGGTCCAGCAGGTCCTGGAGTTCGAACATATCGAGTTCCCGCTCTGGGCCATCCGGGTCATCTTTCACTTTTGCATGAGCCAGGTCTGAAATAATGTCGTCCTTGGGGTCGTGCTTTCTTTCGCCCAATACCCCGGCGAAGAATTGTTGCGCTTCCACTACTTGTTTCGCACATTCAAGCGCCTGTGCTTCATCCGTAAATCCACCGCCAGGCGCGAGCATCGCATCTGACCATTGCTTTAGCTGCCAGATTTTTTCACGCGGTACGCCCAACTGGTCCGCAATGACCGTGCACGGCAGAGGCACAGAGAAATCCCACATGAAGTCGCACTTTCCCTCATCGATGAACTTGTCAATGAGATCATTGACGACAGTTTCAATGTAGTTAGTCATTTTGCGGATGCGTGCAACCGAAAATGCGTCGTTGATCAGACCCCGGTACTTTGTATGTACCGGTGGGTCTGTTCGCTGCAGGGTGGACCCTCTTGCCCAGCCGTTATCATTTCTGAATTCTTCAGCGACATTA
>JABGVY010000587.1 GCA_018645845.1 Gammaproteobacteria bacterium
AGTCGCAAGTTTTGTCAATCCTAAAAAAGTACCTCAGATGGCAGATTCTGAGGAATTATTGGCGGCGCTACCAATTGTTGATGGCGTTTCATACATTGGTCTGCTGATGAATGAGCGGGGTCTGGACAGGGCTCTTGAAACCCGCGTCCACGAAATTGGCATGGTCGTGGTTGCAACCGATACTTACAATCAACGTAATCAGGGCGTTCCGACTAACGATTCAGTTGAGGCCTGGTTGAAAATAGCAGCGCGAGCAAAAACCAATGGTAAAGTGGCAAATGTCATGATCTCTGCTGCTTTTGGTTGCCCCTACGAAGGAGAGGTATCGGTAGCGCGGGTTGTTGAAATCGCCAAGAGGGTCATGGAGGCAGAGCCCGCTGAGCTGGGTATTGCCGACAGTATCGGTGTCGCAGTTCCGAACCAGTTAACCGATCTTGTCGGTGAACTTAGAAATCACTTTGGTGGCGTGCCACTGCGTATGCACCTCCATAACACGCGCAATGTTGGGCTTGCCAACGCCTATGCTGCTGTTGATGCGGGGGTTGATTACGTCGATTCTAGTATTGCAGGTATTGGCGGTTGCCCGTTTGCACCCAAAGCTACAGGCAACATACCGACAGATGATCTGCTTTATATGCTGGACCGCGCCGGTGTGGAAACCGGACTATCGCTGCAAAAAATTGTTGAAACCAGCCAGTGGCTCGAACAACAGCTTGGTCGAGAATTACCGGCAATGTTACCGAAGGCAGGGATTTTTCCCGATGTGGCTACTGGTTAGAGCCGCTAGCGTCGATTAGGCATACATCGATTAGTGCGGTATGGGAGGAAGTATGAAAAAGTGTGATCTGTTATTACGTGGCATGGTGATCACGATGAATCCGGATAGAGATGTCTATACGGATGGCTATCTGGCGATAAAAGATGGTTTGGTCGTTGGTGCCGGAACCAACGACGGTTGCGAGTTTGTTGGCGAAGAAGAAACTGGTGGTGATGGTTACATTGTCATGCCCGGCCTGGTCAATGCTCACGCACATCTGGTTCAGGGGTGCATGCGAGGAATGGCCGAAGGTACGACCTTTGAAGAACGCTTCTTTGGCTTTTATTACCCAATGACAGGTGCCTGCGATGAAGGGCGCTCATACGTTTCCGCTATGCCTCCGATTCTTGATCTGGTTCGACGGGGTGTAACGACCACCACGGATGACCACTTTACACATGTACATAAGCAATCCATCGATGGTGTTCTCGCGGCTGTCAAAGATGCAGGCATACGATGCCGAATGGCCCGTTTGACCATTAACGACAAGGATGCAGTTCCTGAAGGGTTCCGGGAGGATCTGGACGTTGGTCTCTCTGAGACAGAGCGCGTCAAAGCCCAATGGGAAGATGATCTCATTTCAGTCACGGCCTCAACCATTGGCATTACCTATTGCGAGCCGGATCAATTGAAGGAGTTGTGGGAGTGGACTGACCGTAACAACCGGCAATTTGATATTCACGCGCCGGCGGTCTTTGATCAAAAATACTTAGCCGAGCGGCGTGGCTGGGAAGGCGGTTCCTTCGAATGGCTGGATGACGCAGGTATTCTCGGCCCTAACGTCATAGCGGGCCATGCACAAAATCTCAAACCCGGCGAGGCGGAGTTGATTGCTAATCGGGGTGCAACTATTGCGCTTGTTCCTGATATGGAACAAGTTCTTGGTTTGGTAAGTTTCGATGCGCGGCAATTTCTTGACCGCGATGTAACTTGTGGTCTTGGCCTTGATGGGCCAGTTGTGGCCTACGGACATGACCTGTGGACTGGTATGCGAAGTTTTCTGACAGGCCAACGATTGGGCGACGAATATCGCCGACGGGTCGGTGATGAATCCTCTAAGTGGACTGGTGAGGAAGTACTTTATGGCAGTGCGGAGCAGGCATTAGAACTTGCTACGATAGGTGGTGCCAAGGCTTTGATGATGGATGACCGGATCGGGTCACTGGAATCTGGAAAGGACGCAGATGTCCTGATGATTGATCGACGTGGCGATACCCACCTTTCTCCACCGTCGGCAATTCTGCCTAACCTGGTTTATGGCAACGGACCAAGTCCAGAATCAATTCACCGGGTGATGGTTCGTGGGCGTACCGTGGTTGAAAACGGTGAACATGTATCGATTGATCGTTATGACGCAGTAAAGAATCTGGATGAACTGCAAGACACGCTATTCGACGAAGTCAGTACGCGACGGTTTTCACGAATACGTAGCCGCTTCAACTGGGTCTGAAGCTACTTTTCTGTTCGAGGTATTATCGGCAGAAGGATATGGCTTGGTTTGCTCGTGGAAATATGTAACGTTGTCGTTCCGCCAAATATTTCCATAGGCCTATCTCGTGAATCGTTGTGCAAAAACGGGCCGCACCCTTTCAATTCATTTTTGAAGTTGGATAGTCTTTCACCTGTGGCGTTGGGGTTTTCATAGTCCTGACCCTGAACAGTCAGGCC
>JABGVY010000545.1 GCA_018645845.1 Gammaproteobacteria bacterium
AGGAATAGCGCAGGCATTTGCTCAATTAGTCTTGGTTCATAAACGATGTGCACGTGCATATCCCAAAGACCGGGGATCAGGAAGCGCCCGCTGCCATCTATGATGTTGGTCGCTATTAGGTTGCCCGCAGGATCGCCAGAAACCGAACTCGCGGATATTTGGGGAGTGTCAGTAACCGCAACAATTTTATTGTCTTTGACCAATACGGATTGATTGTCACGCTGACCCGCCACTGGGTCGATCGTGGTGACGTTGCGAATCATTAGGTCGTAACGGTCAGGATCTGCAAACGAGTTCCCAGCCATCGATGCCGCTATTATAAATAACGCAAAGCATACAGTTCTCATAGAGTTCAAACTCAAAAGCTAATCATCAGGCCTATTCTGACATACCGTTGAATCGATAGGCAGGTGCCTGCAGTCGCTGATGGGGCCAGAATTGTTGGTTCAGAAAAGGATAAGCATGGATGTAACGGTCCGGCAGGCTTTCCCTTTCTGCTTTGTTTAGGTTTCTGGTACGCTTCAGCTGGATTATACGAAGAAGCAGCCAAATGCCTATTTTATCTGGCGCGTGTATCAGCGATGCGAAAAATGGCTTAACGCACCTCATTAATGCACCTAGAAAATGACCTGTGTAAATGCTGTTAATCATGGCCTAGGAGTACTTAATTGAGTAACTTGTCCTCAGACCATCGTGCGCTGCTATTTGGACTAGGTGCTGTACTTTGCTGGTCAACTGTTGCAACTGCCTTCAAAATTGCACTGTCATTGGTGGACACTTATCAGTTGCTTTTCCTTGCGGTACTGACAGCATCGGTGATCCTGCTCACCCTTGTTTTGTTTAAGTTTGGTGTCACGACACTGGTCCGTAATTTTTCCAGCCAATGGAAGCTGACGCTACTGGCAGGGCTGCTTAATCCCATCGTTTACTACCATCTTTTGTTTCGCGCCTACGATCTGTTGCCGGCACAGGTTGCGCTTTCCATTAACTACAGCTGGGCTATTGTGTTGACATTAATGGCTGTAGTTTTTTTAAAGCAAAAGATTCAACGGATAGATTTCGTTGCTGCCGGTGTTTGCTACGCTGGTGTGGTGATCATCGCAACAGGGGGGAACTTCACGTCATTACAAGTGGAGAATAGCACCGGCGTGATGCTCGCCCTGTTATCTACCTTTGTATGGGCGGCCTACTGGATACTTAACATCAGAGACGCTCGCGAGCCGATGGTCGGCCTGTGCCTCAATTTTCTTGTCGCATTACCGGTCACGACTGCCGGCTGCTATGTGTTTTCAGATTTCGACATGCCGCTTAATGGAGTACTAGCGGCCAGCTACGTGGGGGTGGCCGAAATGGCTGCTGGATTCCTATGTTGGTCCACGGCGCTGAAGCTAAGCAATAACGCTTCTCGGGTGAGCAACCTGGTTTTTCTCTCGCCGTTTATTTCGCTCGTTTTTATCCATTTCATTTTGAAAGAGCCGGTAACCATAGTGACGCTGGCCGGTCTGATGCTCATTGTGGCTGGCTTGATCTGCCAACAATTGGTCCATGAACGTTCAGGGAGCGTGACTTGAAAAGGTGAAATTCGTCCCAAGATACAACTCATTAGCCACACCAATGAGCGAAGTGATGAACCTACCCGAAAACAGTACAGAATTTATTCCGAAAGACAAAGCGTCACCACCGGTGAGGCACGAAGAGGTTCTGCCTGAAACCCTGCAGCTTATTCCCCTTGCATCGCGACCCTATTTCCCTGTGCTGGTTCAACCAGTTGTAGTCGACCAGGTCCCATGGGGAGAGGGGATAAAGGATGTCGCAGAGAGTGCACACAAACTGGTTGCCCTCAGCTATGCATTGCCTGGCGAGTCCAAAATCCCTGGCCCCGAAGATATAGCTTCGATTGGCTGCGTCGCCAGGGTACTGCGGGTCCACCACGCTGAAGACAAGATTCAGTTTATTGCCAGGGGGCTTAAAAGGTTTCGCATTACAGAGTGGATCAGAAAAACACCGCCTTACATCGTTCGTGTTGAGTACCCCAATGAAGAAGCGGATGCCGATGATAGTCAACTTCGTGCTTACGCCATGTCGCTGATTAGTGGCATCAAGGAACTCATGTCTCTGAACCCGCTGTACAATGAAGAGCTAAAAGAGTACCTGAACCATTTCAATCCTAACGAACCTTCGCCTTTGACCGATTTTGCTGCGGCGATTACATCCGCGAGCGCAGCCGATCTGCAGGAAGTTCTGGAAACATTCCCATTATTGACGCGCATGGAAAAGGCGCTGCTGCTGCTCAACAAGGAGCTGGAAGTCAGCAGGTTGCAGGCGAAGATTACGGACCAGGTTCAAGAAGAGTTGTCGGGCCAGCAAAGGGAGTTTTTCCTGCGCCAGCAATTGAGCGTTATTCAGAAAGAACTTGGAATATCCAAGGACGATCGCGAGTCTGATTCAGATACCTTCGCCGAAAGACTGGTTGATAAGCTCGTACCTGAGCATGTCCAGCACCGGATTGACGATGAGATGAGCAAACTCCAGGTTCTCGAGCCTGCGTCAGCTGAATACGGCGTTACCAGAAACTACCTGGATTGGATCACCTCGGTACCGTGGGGTGTCTCATCGGAAGACCGCTTGGATCTGGCTCATGCACGTCACATTCTCGATCGTGACCATGAGGGGCTGGCTGATGTTAAACAGAGAATCATCGAGTTTTTAGCTGTCGGTGCATATCGAGGCGAAATTTCCGGCTCTATCTTGTTGCTGGTTGGTCCCCCCGGCGTTGGAAAAACGTCAATCGGCAAGTCTGTCGCAGAGGCTCTGGGCCGTAAATTCTATCGTTTCAGTCTTGGCGGTATGAGAGATGAGGCAGAGATAAAGGGGCACAGACGGACCTATGTCGGCGCCATGCCAGGGAAGATTGTTCAATCACTCAAGGAAGTCGGGGTGCAAAACCCTGTCATCATGCTAGATGAAATCGACAAGATTGGCTCTGCCTACCAGGGAGATCCGGCTTCCGCGTTGCTAGAAGTGCTTGACCCGGAGCAAAATGCGGAGTTTCTGGACCACTATCTGGACCTGCGAGTTGATTTGTCAAAAGTACTATTTGTTTGCACGGCAAACCAACTAGATACGATCCCGGGCCCACTACTGGATCGTATGGAAGTCATCAGGTTAGCCGGTTACCTGACATCCGAAAAGCTTGGCATCGCTAAAAAGCACCTGTGGAAGCGGCAGCTTGAGCGCGCCCGTGTGCCTCTAAGCAAGTTAAGGATTTCAAGCGCCGCGCTGAAGATGGTGATCGAAGGGTACGCACGGGAGGCGGGCGTTCGAAACCTCGACAAGCAGCTTGGTCGGATCGTCAGAAGCTCCGTGGTCCAACTTCTGTCAAAAACAAAAGAAAAAATCTTTATTGGTATAAAAGAAGTGGAAGAAATCCTTGGCGCACCTGTATTCCGTAAGCAAAGTCCCAGGAAGGGCGTAGGTGTGGTTAACGGATTGGCCTGGACCTCAATGGGCGGTACCACACTTGCAGTAGAAGCATCGGTCGTTCACGACAATAGTCGAGGCTTCAAACAGACCGGGCAGCTGGGTAGCGTTATGCAGGAATCGGCAGAAATTGCCTACAGCTATGTGGCCGGAAACCTGAAACACCTGGGCATCGCGGAAAATTTCTTTGATAAGGCAATGATTCACCTGCATGTGCCCGAAGGCGCAACGCCCAAAGACGGTCCAAGCGCTGGAGTAACAATGGCATCATCACTGACGTCACTCGCCCTGGGTAAGCCCATCATCCGCAATGTGGCAATGACCGGTGAGTTAACCCTGACGGGTAAAGTGCTTCCCGTTGGTGGGGTCAAAGAAAAGGTTATTGCTGCGAAAAGGGCGGGAATAGCAGAGGTGATACTACCGATAGACAACGAGCGGGATTATGACGAGATGCCAGATTACCTGAAGGAAAATCTGGAGGTTCATTTCGTTACGGACTACCCGGATATCGCACGACTTTTGTTTAGCGAAGGGTCCGGGAAACAGGTCAGGGTAGTTGCCGGATCTGGATAGCCTCAATGCCAGTGCCCGCCAGTACATCGGAGATCACGACAACTTTGTCGTTGCTCTGTAACCCGGCGCGCTCTTTAAGTACATCAAAAGCGGTTTGCAGGGTCTTTTCAGGGTCGGAACTAAAGGCCGTTCGGTAAGGTGTCAGGTTACGGTTCAGAATGAGTCGGCGCCGGGTTTGGGAATCATTGGTAAAGGCAAAGATCCTGGTTTTCTGTGGATGACAATTCGTCACATAATCTGCCATCAAACCACGCCGGGTGATGACGATAATCCCTTTGGCGCCCAGAGTTTCTGCAAGCTGAACGGCGGTCACCGCCAGACTCTGCTTGTCATTTGTTTCAGTCAGTCGCTTGGTAAATCCAAGGCCTGTGAATGGCTCGGTTGCCTCGGCAATCTCGTCGAGTTGCTCCACGCATCGAACGGGGTATTTTCCGACCGTTGTCTCACCAGATAACATCACAGCGTCGACTTCTTCGTAGATAGCATTGGCGACGTCTGTCACTTCTGCCCTGGTAGGTATAGGGTTGACGATCATGGATTCCAGTAGGTGAGTAGCGACAATAACTCGCTTGCCTGCTTCAGCACACAGCTGAACTATCCGACGTTGAACATTCGGTAATTCTGCCACATTGATCTCTACACCCAGGTCACCACGGGCGACCATTATTCCATCTGCAGCTGCGATTATTTCGTCGATATTCTCAACACCTGACTGATCTTCAATCTTGGCGATGATTTTGATCTTGCCCGCTTTGTCACCCATCAACTCTTTTAATTCAAGAATGTCGTTCGCCTCGCGGACGAAGGAAAGTGCGATGAAGTCGACCTGTTGTTCCATACCGAAAAGGATGTCAGCGCGGTCCTTCTTCGTAATGGCCGGCAAATTGACCCGTATCCCAGGCAGGTTCACATGTCTTTTACTCTTCAGGATTCCACCATCAATGACTTTACAGTCCATGGTGGAGTTCTCATTCTTCCTGAGGACTTGCAGGTTGATGATGCCGTTATCGACGGTAATTCGGTCACCAACATCCACAGTGTCCATCAAATCGTCGTAATTGATGTGAAAGGATGACTCCTCGACATCAATACTGTCGCGCACACTGATAGTAATAACCGAGCCATTCTTCATCTCCAGCTCGTTCGCAATATCCCCGGTTCTGATTTCAGGACCTTGTGTATCGAGCATCACCGCAACGGGCGTATTCGCTTTACGGTTCAGGGTTCGCACAGATTTAATAACCTGTGCGGCTGCCTCATGAGTACCATGTGACATGTTAAGACGGACTATATCCATGCCCGCATGCGAAAGTTTCTCCAGCATGGGGTAGCTGTCTGTCTCAGGTCCGATGGTGCAGATGATCTTTGTTTTGCGCATAGGGCAGTGGAGTGCTTGCAGAAAAGGCGATAATCATACTGGAAGCACTGGCGAAGTATAGGAATCTGGCTAAAAAAGTGTCATCTGCGACTCTTCCGCTATCGCATCATCATCATGAAAGGAAACGCCTAGGCCCAGTAACCGGATGCCCTGACCATGACCTCGCTCCCAGGCTAACGGCAACAAATCAGAGAAAAGACTGATATCCAGATTGGCCGACGAACGTTCGATGGTCGTCTGGGTGAAATCGGCAAACTTAAGTTTTACCTGTTGGTTTTTTATTCGGCGTTCAGCGTGTTTTTCCATTCTTCGTTGCAGTTCGATGTACAGACTGTGCAGTGGCTCTTCGGCCTGTTCACTAATCGGGATATCTTCAGGGAAGGTTCTTTCAACGCTAACACTTTTACGTACCCACTGAGTTGTTAATCTCCGGTCGTCGATCCCAAACGACCTTTTGTACAGCAGCGCTCCCAGACTCCCGAGATGCCTGACACATTCCTCTTCGCCAAGCGCCCGAACATCGTTGCAGGTTTTAAGGCCTATTCCTTCCAGCCTTTTAGCGGTCACTTTCCCAACGCCCGGAATTTTTCGTAGCGGAAGATCCCGACAGAACTTGTCGACGTCGTCAGGAGTAACAACGAACTGTCCGTCGGGTTTGTTTTCATCGCTGCAAATTTTGGCGATGAACTTGTTAGGTGCGACACCCGCGGATGCCGTTAGATTCAGTTCTCGCTTGATTGACCCCCGAATCTCCTCTGCCATTAAGGTTGCGCTCCCATGGCAGAGCATCGTATCAGTGACATCCAGAAACGCCTCGTCAAGGCTAAGTGGCTCGATAATCCTTGTATAGCGTCTGAAAATCGCCCTGATCTGACGAGACACCTCCTGGTAGTAAGACATTCGTCCGGGAACTACCTTGAGGTCTGGACAGAGCCTCCGGGCATACGCGGTTGCCATTGCTGAATGGACACCGAATTCTCTCGCCTGATAATTACAGGTGGCGATCACGCCGCGGCGATCGGCGGAGCCACCGACCGCAAGTGGAATGCCTCTTAGCTCCCGTTTGTCTCTCATTTCAACAGCCGCATAGAAACAATCCATATCGACATGAATAATTTTTCGCTGTCCGGGAGTTTCAGATACCGCATCCATGAAGGGTAGTTTAGAATCCAGACGCTCAGGTGCAAGTCGCAAAATAAATATGCCAATTAAAGAAATGAGAAGTAGATTCACTCCCGCTATTGAAGAGATCATCAATCGTTGCCAGATTGCTGATGAGTTTGTAGATAAAGAAAAGTTTCAGGTCATGATTGCGACCGTATGGGGCAATGCCGTACTAGACCCAGGTAGATCCGGAATTGATGAGTCGGACCTGCCAGACCTGCACGATTTTCTAAACGAGTATATTGACGAACTAGTGGGGAGTGGTGAAACGCTTACCTCGTGTTACGAGTTTATCGTCAGCAAGAAAGGTGACGATTCGTTAACACGCCAGCAGGTGACGGCAAATCATAAGGAGTTTCTGCACTACTTTGCCAGATTGATTCTGCAGGATGTGCTGCCGCGCGACTGAGCGCGTGGCTACCGCTTAAGGTATCGATCAACGATCAGAGAGCCAATCAGATCGCCTTCGACATTAACAGATGTGCGAATAGTGTCCAGCGGCCGTTCAATCACGAGTAGTATCGCGATCGCTTCCAGGGGAATACCGATAGCTAACATGACCATCTGCATGCCTGACATGGATGCAGAAGGCATGCCGGGAGCTCCGATTGATGCAACCATCGCCATTAGAAAGACCGTCACTACCATGACACCCGAAAGTTCGATGCCGTAAAGATACGCGAGAAAAACGGCCGCTACTGCCTCGAATAGTGCAGTACCATCCATGTTCATCGTTGCACCAAGTGGTAACACGAAACTCGCAACACTGGGAGAAACCTCAAGATTGTCCTCTGCGGCCCTCATTGACACCGGTAGGGTGGCGGCAGACGAAGAGGTGCTGAACGCCACAAGGAGCGGGCTAGATATTTTTTGAAGCAGTTTTAGTGGTGACGTCCTCGTTGTTATCCAGGCGATGGCTGGCAGCACAATCAGGCCATGAATCAACGTCATGGTGACGACCAGCAAACCAAATTGAAATAACTGTGTCAGGAAAGTCCCACCCAGGCCATCATCGCCCGATAGCCTGACCGTAAAATCAAACAAAATGGCAAAAATGCCAATGGGCAAAACCCGGATCACCCAGCGCAGAACCTGAATAATGATTTTGTTGGCATCTACTACCAGGCGGAACAGCGGACTGTTTTCCTCCAGCACAAGCACCATTGCGACTCCCATGAACAGCGCATTGGTAACAATGCCCAGAATGTTAAGGTTGACCAATGCACTGAAAGGGTTGGTAAACGCGAGTGAAGCCATGGTCTCGAGTACCGCAAGAATCGAATCGCTGCCAGGCTCCAGTAGCCTTGTGCCAGAGGCATCTGCCATCGATGCTACGATGGGAGGGTAGGCGGTCCATGGATGCACGAAGACAACGGCAATCAGCGCCAGGGTAATCGCAAGGCCGGTCGTCAGAAGATAGTATCCAACGGTTATTCCCCCCAATTGTCGCAACCTGACGACGTTGCCAATCGAAATAATGCCGCCTATCAACGAGAAAAATATCATTGGCGCAATCAGCATTTTAAGCAATGCCAGGAAGCCACTTTTAAGCAGGCTAATAGTGTTGTCTACCATTACAATGCCGTTTGGTTCTATCAGCTGATAACCGAGCGCCAGAAGAACGCCAAGTGTCGCCGCTATGAATACTTGAAGGGTTAAATTATTTAACAAAAGATAGGCACGTGTCGGTGAAGATTGCTGAATTCTAGCAAACTGGATGGGTGAGTTGTGCTAATGATTGCTATCATCTAATTTCGACGGAAAACTGATGTGGAAACACTGGAATTGAGACAAATGCAAACTATCCGCCAGGAGAGCTTTCACCCGATTTTGCCCGGCGTTGAGCTTACGATAGATATTGAGTCTGGCGCTATCACCGGTAGCGAGAGGTTTTTTTCAACCTACAGCATCAACAACATACATTCCTGGGTGCAGGCAGTTTTTGAGCAGGATAGGGAAACCGTTCAACAGGTATTGCTGCACCCAGCTATTGAACCGGTACATAGTCTGTATTACCGATTGGTAATGCCGACCGGTGTGATTCACTCCATTGAACACGTGATATTGGCAAAGTTCGAAGGCACTATCTGGACTGAAGTTCGTTTGCTCGATAAGGCGCAAGCCTCAAAGGGTTTCCAGTCAACCATTTACCTGCAGACCATCGCCCTTCAATATGGCCTGAAATTAAAGATAGACTCCAAGATTCAATTTCCACAAGCACGGAGGCTGGGACCCATACTAAAGGAAATCAAGGATTGCCTGAGGGAGGAGGGCGTAGATCCAGATATTGAATTGGCCCAGGCGAGTGTGGAGCCAGTCTGCTCACTTTGTGGCCTAGATCTGTTTATTCCTTCGACCTTTACGCTAACCCTCACAGGCCTGTCCCTGACCCGGGCTAACCTTGACACGCTGGTGAACGAAGATCATTCCCTGTGTAGGGTTGGTGCGCAATCACCCTGGAAAGCAATGTTGAGTCATCTTCACAGCGCAGGGTTGCACGTTGTGGTTGGGGTCAATATCAATCGTTCACTGGTTTTTACCCTCGGGACAGGCTCGAGTGATTGAGCTCAATGTGGTACTACAAACTGCCCCGATGGCGCTGGTGGTGCTTGATGATGATGATTTTATTATTCAGGCAAATGAGAAGGCAGTTGCCATGGGCCTTTCTGTTGGCACTACACTCGCCAGCTACATTGCAAATGTTGAAGCAAAGTTCGTCGATCACGTCCGGCACCAACCCGAGTCACAGTTATACAGACTGGAGTTTCAGTATGGAGAAAAAAGATGCCGTGCGAGTTTTGAGGAAAACAATGGCGATTGCTATGTCTGGCTGGTGGATGTTTCGGAACAACTGGTGCTTGCTGATCAGATTAGACGACTGAAACACCCCGATTCGAAGAAAATGAGACAAATAAATCAACTGACTGTTACCGCCGCCGGCTATTCGGAATTATTGGACGTCATTCTGGCTGACAGCGACACGCTTGACTCAGATAAGCTAAATACGGTCAGGCAGTATCAACATGAACTGACAAAGAACCTCACCGCGATGCATCGGCTTGTCACAAATAATAAAGCGGAAATGAAGAGGGGCTTCGTGCTTGTTGCTGATCAAAACGATGCACTGACTGAACTCATTTCCGAACTGTTAAGGGATGAAGGATACAAGGTCGTTGGTTTCTCGGACCCTAATACGGCCTTGAAATATTTTCGTGTCAACGAACATAACATTCAAAAGGCAGTCGTCGACGAAGGTCTCATCTGTGAAAACGATGCCAGCCTGGTAGCTACCCTGCAAACAACTTCACCGGACCTGGGCTTGATTGTACTGAGCGAGGATTCAGATTCCAGAGATCATGGAAAAGTCAGCAAACCCCTGGATTTCAAGGATTTGCTTGAAGCAATGGAAGACTGAACGAAAACCTTGCTAGCCAATGGCCTGGGATAGGGTCGTGCCAATCTGCTCATGCAACACCAGATCACAGAACGGGTCCAGGTCTGTTTCCTGTTCGTTAATAATGACCAGCCCTGCACCATTGTCTTTGGCCAGCCTTGGGAAACCTGCCGCGGGATAAACTACCAGCGAAGACCCTATGGCGAGAAAAAGGTCACAACTCAATGAAGCTGTTTCTGCTTTTTGCATCTCGGTAACGGGCATCGACTGGCCGAACGATATGGTGGCGGTTTTAACGATGCCGCCGCAGTCGGGGCAGTAGGGTAATGTTCCGTGCTCAAGAAAAGCCGATTTGACAGGTTCAAGCTCCACCCTTTTGCCACAGGAAAGACAGGATGCATAACTGGCATTTCCGTGTAACTCGATAACCTGGTCGTCGGGTGTGCCTGACTTTTGGTGTAAGCCATCAACATTCTGCGTAATGACGTGACTGACCTTACCGGCCTTAACGAGGCGAGTGATAGCCAGGTGGCCTGCATTCGGTGCAGCATCTTCCAGCTTCATTTCACCGGAGAATTTCCGGCTCCACGATTCACGTCTGACCTCCTCCGAGGCAACGAAATCACGAAAATCTATTGGTGTTTGCGTGTTCCATACACCCTTCGGGCCGCGAAAATCGGGAATGCCGGATTCTGTTGAAATTCCGGCTCCGGTAAATACGACGATGCTATTGCTGGCGTGGATCAGTTCACGAAGTGCCGTAACCGTATCCGGTACCCGGGTATCAATCATTGTCATCTCCAATAGGGTAGCTATTGAGCATACTCTCCCTTGATTTCCAAACCAATCTGTCAAAAATTTTTCGTTTTTGGCAAAGTAACGTTTTCCCAGACAGCCACAGAGGAGTCCGGTAATGGGCATCTACGAAAAGTACTTCTTGCCTAAGTTGCTGAATCTTGCGATGAAAGCGCCGGCGATGAAAGCATTGCGGGAACGCCTGGTACCGTTGGCCGAGGGTAAAGTGCTCGAAGTAGGCATTGGCTCGGGTCTTAACCTGCCTTTCTACGAAAAATCCGTTCATGTCACTGGACTCGACCCCTCCCTTGAACTACAGGCGTATGCGCGGGATGTAGCCAAACAGGAGGGCATAGATGTAAATTTCATCGGCCTGAGCGGCGAGGATATCCCTGCGGACAACAACAGCTTTGACACCGTTGTGATGACCTGGACGTTATGCACGATTCCGGACCCCAAACAGGCTTTGATGGAAATTAGAAGGGTATTAAAACCCGGCGGCAAGATTGTCTTTGCAGAACACGGCGAGGCACCCGACGTTAACATCGCAAAGTGGCAGGCACGTATAAACCCGGTTTGGAATGTGATCGGTGGTGGTTGCCATCTGAATCGAAAAATCGAATCACTCTACGAGGGATCCGGTTTTAACTTTGATGAAATCGAGAAGGGCTACCTTGAAGGTCCACGAATCGCGACCTATAACTTCAGAGGTATTGCCAGCATTGCTTAACGACATTGCTTAATGACATTGCTTAACGACATTGCTTAACGACATTGCTTAACGACATTGCTTAACGACATTGCTTTAACTAAACCGATTAACGGGCAAGCTGCCTGAATGCTTCAGGGGGACCGGCAGCGATTCGTTTGGCGATGAGCTCAGCACACGCCTCAGGCGAAGTGGTGGAGGTGTCGACCTGTACGTCGTATGTGTCATGCGCATGGCAAGAGGTAAAGTGACTTTCTGCTGTCCCTGGAAATCGCCCCAGTCGCTGTGACTCACGTTGTTCAATCACCGAAAGTGGGCAACGGACTCCGACAAAGTACAAGTGCTGGTCGGCCATCACATCCAGGTAATCGTCCAGGAAAGATTGATTAAGAATAATGTCATCAATAATGATGTTGTTACCTTCCAGCGCCAAGGTGAGGATTGCCCTGCGCATACCTTTTAGCAGTTTCTGTCCCACCTCGCCAAACCTGACCTCGGTATAGGCTTTATCATCCCCCACCTTGGCAGGAACAACATTCAACCCGCGCTCTCCCGGTGTTCCCGCGGGCGCATTAAGACCGCGAAATTTTGCCGGAAGTCCATCACGGAACTGATCAAGCGCTACATGTTGAAAGGGTTCTTCCAATAATTCTTGTAGTGCGTGCGCTAGTGTTGTTTTTCCGGCACTCGAGGTGCCGTTAAGAAATATAATGGTTCCAGAAGCCATTAGATGCCTGTGTGGTTTAGATGTTTGGTATTTGAAGGGCAGTGGTTTGTAACAGAGAATGCGAATGCTGGCATACCCAGAGGCCATGCGCCAGTCCCACCGCCATATTTTTCACAAGTTGTTCACGAGCATAATTGCGCAGGGGTCTTGGACGATCTGGTTTGAAACCTGCGGTAAAACTGCAGGCCCCACCGGTGTTGTGACGACCAAAGACGCTCCAGCCAATTCAATTGTCCCGGTTTCAGCAGCAACAAATACAAAGCTACTGAATGGCCAGTAGACTAGCCGTATATTTCTGTTTGGAGTCTAGCGAGCTCGGTCGCAGTCATTCTATAGCGCTGCGTCTCTGGGTTTTCCAGGTTTCGAGCCGCCATGATGCAACCAGCCTGGCCGCGTTTTGCCAGGTTCAGGTGGTTCACAATCCCGTAGGCGTAGCCCGCGCGGAATGCGTCGCCGCATCCTGTGACTTCAGCAACCTCCACGTCAGGCACTGCCTCCACATGGCAAACACCTTCACCGGAATAGATCGTTACGCCTTTATCGCCACGGGTCAAAATCACCTCCGGTACTTGGCTAAATATTTCCTCGTCGGTCAGTCCACCATTAGTTTTCAGCACCTCGAACTCATGATGATTAATAACAAGGTATCGCGCGAGCATCAGCAGTTCGCGAATCTGGTCCCTGGAAAATGCAGCAATGACCTGACCGGGGTCAACCATCAGGGGAACATTATGTTCAAACAGAATCCTGCCCTGTCGAAGGGTTAGTTCCGGTTCCTCAGGCCCAAGAATGGTAAGCACAATATTATCAATGAACGGAAGCGTTTCCGGCGATTGACGCCCGGGATTATCCGGTCCGGGGTAGAAGCCGATGATCTGGTTCCCATGGGCGTCGTTAATCATCATGCAACTGGCACAGCTTGCGACATCGTCAGCAACCGCGATGAAATCAATATTAATCCCCAGATTAATCAAGTGGGCCCTGTACTGGTCCACGAAGTTACGTCCAGCGGATGACAACGGAATGGCCTCGATACCCAGTTGGGTTAATCCGTGTGCAATGTTGGGCGCACAGCCCCCGAAGCTGCTCCGCATATCTGCAAGTTGGAAGGAAACGTTGAACGCCTTGGTAGGGTAGCTCGCCTGGTATTCCTCGAAGGAGCCGTCATAGTTGCCGGTCTGGTCAATAGCGGTGCTACCGGTCACCAGGATGATAGTTTTCATGTGGGTTTCCCGTTCAGATCCGTTGATCGAAATTGCGACAGAGCGCTATCAACTGATCGATATTGGCGCTGGATACATCACGGTGCATGACCCATCGCTGGCTAGAAGTCTTCACACCATTGTCTGAGAGGTACTGCTGCAGGGATTGATACCGTTTTGGTTCAAGGTCCAGTAACACCATATTGGTGACGGGCATTGACTGCAGCTTGAATGAAGACAGCTCGCCAAGTGCTTTTGCCAACTCAGAGGCATGGCGGTGATCATCAGCAAGTCGTTTGATATTATGTTCCAGAGCGTAGATACCTGCCGCTGCCAGAATGCCGGCCTGTCGCATACCGCCGCCCACCATCTTTCGCCAGCGCCGGGCTTTTGAAACTAACTCATTGCTGCCTACCAGCAGTGAACCAACCGGGGCGGCGAGACCTTTGGACAAGCAAATCGACATACTGTCGAAATACTGGCTAATTTCCTTCACATCACCCCCGAGTTTCACCGAGGCATTGAAAACCCTCGCACCATCCAGGTGCCTACCTAGCCCTTTCGAGAGTGCGAAGTTTGAAAACTCAGACAGGTAATCGAGCGCTAAAACTTTCCCGTTGGTAGTATTTTCGAGGCATACCAGCTTTGTTTTCGCAAAATGATAGTCGTCCGGTTTGATCACCTGCCTGATGGCCTCGATCTCCAGTTCACCGCGCTCATTAAAGGGAATCGGTTGGGGTTGGATACCACCCAAAACCGCACCGCCGCCCGCCTCGAAGCGATAGGTATGGGCATCGTTGCCCGCAATGTACTCGTCGCCGCGTTCACAGTGACTCAACAGGGCAAGCAGGTTGCCCTGGGTACCGCTGGTCACAAATAGCGCAGCCTCTTTTCCTGTCAACGATACAGCGAGTTTCTCAAGCTGGGTGACTGTTGGATCTTCGCCATAGACGTCATCGCCGGTCTCGGCGGCCGCCATCGCCTCTCGCATCTCTGCGGAAGGCTGGGTAACCGTATCGCTTCTTAGATCAATCAATGTGATAACCGCTCATATAAAAATAAATGTAATAGTAAATATATGTTTATCAATGAGATAGGCATGTATTTTAATGTAAATTGCGCTTACTTTTGTCATTGACACTGCCGGCGGCCGTGACTATCGTTTCGCAAATGAACAATCAACGAGTAGCATCCCTCTTGCAATACTACCTGCGAACGGCGCAGGAGCGCCATCCCCACTTCTAGGAGAACCCATGTATACCGGTATCGTACAATCCTGCCGCCCGATCGGGTCTGTTGAAAAGAAGGAAGGATTGTATACTTTTACGATCGAGTTCCCAGACGAATTGCTTCAAGAACTTGAAACTGGCGCGAGTGTCGCGGTCAATGGCGTTTGTTTTACGGTCACCCGGATTGAGGACAGAAAGGTGTCTTTTGATGCAATTGCCGAAACACTGGCATTGTCTAACATTCAATTCATAGAGGAGGGGACCCAGGTCAATATCGAGCGTAGTGCCAAATCTGGCGCTGAAGTAGGGGGGCATATTCTGTCCGGGCACATTGTCGGGACCTCTGAACTCTTATCAATAGAAGAGAGCTCGAATAACAAAAGGCTCACCTTTGAAGGCAAGCCGGATTGGTTGAAATTTGTGTTCGAAAAGGGCTTTCTGGCCGTGAATGGCTGCAGCCTCACCGTGGCAGCCCTCGATAGGCAAAAGCATCAGTTTGCCATCAACCTGATTCCGGAAACTTTGGCGCGAACGAACTTTGCCCTGTTAAAGGCCGGGGATCCTGTCAATATAGAGATAGAGTCGCAGACCCAGGTTATTGTAGAGACCGTTGAACGAATTATGGAACAGCGTTTCCCCAAGCAGTCCCCTACCGCTTGAGATCATGCCATAAACCATTATGATGCCGGCCATTGCTCGGCATAGATATTGTGATGAACCTGCAACTATTTGATACCTACGAACGAAAAGTTCGCCCATTTGAACCCCTTGTGGATAACAAGGTGGGCATCTACGCCTGCGGACCCACTGTCTACAACTTTGCCCATATCGGTAACCTGCGCACGTACCTGTTCGAGGACCTTCTAATACGCGTTCTTGTCGCAAACGGGTATGAGGTCAACCATATCATCAATATCACTGATGTTGGCCACCTCACCTCGGATGCTGATACCGGCGAAGACAAGATGGAGCTAGGCACCAAACGAACCGGCATGACAGCCTGGGAGCTTGCCGAATTTTATACCGAAGCGTTCCAGGCAGACCTGGCAAAGCTCAATATCCTGGCACCTTCTGTTTGGTGTAAGGCCACAGACCATATTTCGGAACAGATTGAGTTTGTAGTGGATCTGGAACAGAAGGGGTATACCTATGCAACCAGTGATGGTCTCTATTTCGATTCAAGAAAACTTAAGAGCTATGGCCACCTGGCCCGTCTTGACGTCGAAGGCTTGCAGGCGGGCGCGCGGGTCAAGTTAGGCGAGCGGAGGTTCGTGACTGATTTCGCGCTGTGGAAGTTCTCGCCCCCGGGAGAACAGCGCCAGATGGAATGGGATAGCCCCTGGGGCAGGGGGTTTCCAGGTTGGCATATCGAATGTTCGGCGATGTCCGCGAAATATCTCGGTGATTATTTCGATATCCACTGTGGGGGTGAAGACCACATTCCCATTCATCATACAAACGAAATAGCTCAAACCGAAGCTTCTAAAGGCACTCGACTGGCTAACTTCTGGATGCATGGTTATTTCCTGCAGATGGATAAAGCAAAGATGTCCAAATCGACAGGTGACTTTTTAACGCTGGATGTTATTGGCGAAAGGGGCTTCAGCCCCCTAGTCTATCGTTACTTTTGCCTGACCGCTCACTATCGAAGTCAGATGTCCTTTAGCCTGGAGAGTCTTGAAGCAGCGAAAACAGCACTTACCCGGTTGTATGAAACTGCCTTTAGCTGGGGTGAGCCAGGTACAGTAGACGAAGGGACGCTGACGCGTTATTTTGACTGCTTGAATGATGACTTGAATATGCCAAGAGCATTGGCGGTCGTCTGGGAGTTGGTGCGGTCAAATCTACCGGGCGATGTAAAGAAAGCGACATTACTTCGATGCGACGAAATTCTAGGCCTGGATATTGCCAATTGGGAAATGGATCAGGTTGATGTACCTGACGAGGTAGAGGAACTGGTTAAAGCCAGGGAAGCTGCCAGGGCGTCCAAAGACTGGGCACAGTCTGATGAACTCCGAGATGCAGTTAATAAGCTGGGGTATGCCATCGAGGATACGCCCGGCGGCGCTAAAATCTCGACACTGGACTGAGCGAAAGCCGATCAAAGTCACTAAATTTCCATCGACAACTGGAACTCAGCTCAGATTTTAAGGGTGCTGTACTTCGCTGGAAAAGCGGTAATATGGTGTATTCTCCCTGTCCTCCATAATTTAATTTGAGAACAGAATGATCATGTTAAATTCGCATATGGCAAAAATCGCCAACCATTTAAGTTTACTTTTGTTGCTCTTCACTCTCGTGGCATGCGCTGAGAATACGGATGGAGGCGAAACGTTTTTATCTGAGCAAGACCAGCCCGCGGCTTACCCAAGTGGCAACCAGCCGCTTAAATCTGCGGCTGAAATTCAGGACGTTGACCAACTTATCGCGCTTCTAAAAGCCGCGCGGCGAATTCCCAACTCAAGCAAATGGTTCGAAATCATCTCACTCCCTAATGATGTCTATGCGCTGTGGGAGCCCGGTCACGTTGAGAAGGTTAATTCTTATCTGATTATTGGCGCAGACAAGGACGTGCTTTACGACACAGGTATGGGAATCGCCAGTATCGGTCAAGCGATCAATGAACTGCGAGCGGTGCTCGGTCGGGGAAACCATCCCTTAATGGTGATCAACAGCCACAATCATCTGGATCATAACGGTGGCAATAACGACTTCGACGAAGCTTGGATAATCCGGGATGAATGGGCAATACAGAAACTTACTGGCGGCATTTCAGGAGGGTTCACCACGTATTGGGCCGAACTAACACCACACGAAGGTATTGAAGTCCCCCAAAATTTCGATCCGGAAACTTTTTCGATCCCACCATTCCCACTTCAACGGGTCCGCTATCTAGCAGATGGCGATGTTGTTGACTTAGGAGACCGTCAGTTTCAAGTCATCCACACAACATCACATTCTCCTGACGGCCTTGCACTATACGACGAGACAAACCAGGTGTTTTTTGGTGGCGATACATTTGGCGGCGGCTTCTATATGACGCGCGACATGAGTCTACTCGCAGCGGATTTGGAACGGATCAGTGCTCTGCAGATACGCTGGCACTATGCGTCTCATGGCGCTCAACTCATCGAGGCGATGCAAGAAGGTCAACGATTAGCTATTGTGCGCCGCATCCTGGGGGGAGACAGTAAGGAAGGTATGATACCGTTTGCAGGTCAGGAGTTTCCGATCTACACCCTCGACAATGTTCAGGTCGTGCTGGCAACTGACTTCTTAATCTACTAGCTCGCTGCAACTGACCGGTGTGTCAGTTGCTTACTATGCACAGGTCAACGGGTCAGTAACATCAGCAGTTACTACGCTGATCGGAACGCATCGTGAGACGGTATTTAAAAAGCCGAGGTAAACCACTTATGAAATAAGTTTGGTGGTGGTTGCGCTGCAATATGAACCAGAACTTTCTGAATTAGGTCTGGATCAGTAAAGCTCTCCAAGTCTATAATCTTTGGCCTAACGTGATGGGGGTGTACCCTCAAGCATTCAATATCAACCTGGCTTTACGGTTTATCTCATGGTGAAAGATCTTGGACTAGCTTGCGAGGTTGCTGACAGCTATTGCCTAAACAATCAAATAGGCAAGCAGGCACTAGCAGCCTTTTCATCACATAGAGACGACGGTAATGGTGCTCGCGATTTCTCTTCCACATTAGAATGGGTGAAATCTCAACCTTAAGGGGGTGCCAGTTTGGAGTTAGATCGACCTTTCTTACGTCTTCCCTACACGTTTGACGCATCACCCTTGTGCAAGGAAGTGGCGGCTTTGACAGCTGATGCGTGGCTACCACACCCATCAGGACTCGAGGGTAATAGCGCCGTTCCCCTGGTTTCTATTGACGGTGTTGCCAAAGATGGCTTTGACGGGGCGATGGCACCCACGGCTCATCTAAGCCAATCGCCCTACCTGCTTCAGGTCGTAGCCAGCTTTAATGAAGTGGTAGCCCGAAGTCGACTTATGAAACTCGCGCCAGGCGCTGTGGTTCAAGAGCACGTTGATTTTAATTACCACTGGTATAGCCGGGTGAGGATTCACGTACCGATTGTGACCGACCCAGCCGTGCGCTTTTTTTGTGGGCCTGAAGAAGTTCATATGGCTGCAGGTGAGAGTTGGCTATTCGATTCCTGGCAAAGACACCGAGTGATAAATAACAGTTCCCAAGACCGCATTCATCTTGTTATCGACATCGCAGGATCGGCTGACTTTTGGAGAGCAATCCGTCGGTTACAACGGGCCAAAGGGGAGACGCCACTCCAGTCGATTGGCTTCGAGCCTGGCATGCAACCCCAACTCGTCACAGAGCAGTTTCCCTGCTCACCTATTATGGCGCCTGGTGAGATGTCGGCGATCGTTACCGAATTATTGAATGACTGCGCTGCTAACGCAGAGAATGATGGCAAGATACTGGAGTACTACCACGACCTACTATTTGATTTGGTACACGATTGGCGCCGTCAGTGGTCTTTGTATGGGTTTTCGCCTGAGGGTATTGAAGGCTACCATAAGCTTTTAGCCCGGGCCCGGTCGGCTTTAAAACAAGGCCCGAGAGTATTGGTTACAAGCTCCAACAATATAGGCATAAACCCCATCATTATGCAGCGAATTCTAGGTGCCGCCTTGCAGCCACATCGAGCTGAAGAGTTTGCTACAGGTCGTAGTTAAAGGTCGTGAAATCATCGGCATAAATCGTCGTTAAAGCTTGCCGAAGTTCCTCGTCTAGTAACTCAACATAGTCCTTGTGCTCGGAGCTGTTCTTCTTAGATAAGGGTTTCGTGGGTAGCGAGAGGACGCTGCAGATATGATCATAGTCACGCTGCAAAGACTCATAACGGCCTACAAAGTCCATAGCGACAACATTTGATGCTTCATCCGTCAACAGTGAGGTTTGTGACGCCACAAGAACCCGCTTCCGAAATTGTGGCCGGGTGAGTGCTTGCTTCATCCATACAGTAGGGTCTTGGCGGTAACTGGGGTCAGTCCGCCCAAGGAAAGCGCAGACCGAAACAAAACGATCAAAAGGGTGGCGCACAAACGCAAATTTAAATTGACGATCTAGCTCTGCTTTAGGAATAGCCTTAACGAGCTGTCGATATGCCACGTGTCCATGATTCACCGCTGCGATTTCTGCCAGGGGGGCAAGCTGCTGCCCATACCGCAGCTGCTGTTCCCAATCGCCTACACCGAGGTGGGGCCGCAGCAACTCGCGCACAGCATGGGTGCCGGTCTTAGGAACAGCGAAAAAAACAAACCGCCTGCTAGTAGAAAAAATCATTCGGAGGCGGTGACACCGTAGGTTTGGAGTAGCTCGCTGCCCAAGGCCTGTTTAAGTGGGCCCAAATGATGTTCAAAATTTCGCCATTGGTCCAATCCAGACCGATAGATAGGTTGACGCACTTGCTCTGCACTGGGTGTCCTAATCGTTCGCTCAGTCTTGTGAAAATTCAAACAGGCTTCTTCAAATGGCAGGGCACAAAAATCGAGAATCCGCCTCACTTCCCCCTCTAAATTGTCAACGACATTCTCGTGATCAACTCTTAAAACAAAACCCGGCAGTACTCTATCCCAATGATCCATCAACTGTGTGTATTGTTTGTAATAGCTACCAATCTCTTCGAGACCGTAGGAAAACTCCTGCCCTTCACCCCACAGTTGCTTAAAACCACTAAAACAACAGGACATAGGGTGACGCCGAGCATCGATTATCTTGGCGTTGGGTAGTATCAATTTAATGAGACCAATATGGAAAAAGTTATTGGGCATCTTGTCGATAAAAAATGGTGCATCGCCGCGGTACACCCGCGTCTGTTCTATAAACTGCTCGCCAAACTTCTCAAACAGCGAGGTGTCCAGTTCTTCGAGTATTTTGGGATAACGCGGTACCTTTTGACCCGCCTCATCACGACCACGCAGCCTCTTTGCAAGGTCGAGAATATTATGAAGTTCCATCGTTCCATCCACCTGGGAATGAGACGCGAGGATTTGCTCAAGAAGCGTCGATCCCGCCCGTGGTAATCCAACAATAAAAATAGGGTCCCTTGCAGCCACCCCGGTGTGACCTACTTTCTTAAATAATTCCTCATTACAAACCTCAATTTGTGCCTCAATACGCTTTGAAAGCTGTGTCGCATTGAAGTGCGTGGTGGGTAACTTCAGGGCATTACCCCTTGCGTAAAACTCAAAAGCCGCATCGAATTGTTGCCTGTCTTCCACGGCCTTGCCTAAGGCAAAACAAATCTGAATCCGATCAACACTGCCAATAGCTGCGTCTTGCTCCAAATCCTTCATTTGCATGATTTGGTTATCATCAAACTTGTAGGACTTGGTATTCGCAAGACTCCAGTAGGCGTCTCCATGATCAGGTTTCATAGCCGCACTGCTTTTAAAAGCAGTGATCGCCGCCGCCCTGTCACCACTGGAGTTATAGATATGCCCCTGACTGATAGGAATCAAATGATCTTTGGGGTGCGCTTTTCGCAGGTTTTGGTATAGCAACCCGGCTTCGTCTGTTTGACCCACTGCGAAGCAAGCCGCAGCGTAGGCCTTTGCAATCTGATCATTATCTTGCGGTTGTTGTGCGCGCAGTTTTACCGCAAGGTCGTATGCTGAATGAAAGCGCTGACGCCTCATCATGACGTGAAACAGCTGTATAGATGCCGCGATATTTTGGGGTTCTAGCTTATGTAATGTCTCCAGTAAGAACTGAGCCTCGTCTAATATGTTTTTGCGGGTCAGTACCTCCGAGAGCAATCGCATTCCTTCTGGGTGTGTCTTGTTGTCTCTCAAAAAGTATTTACATAAACGCTCAGCGTCATTAAGCATATCCTGTGACAGATAGCTCATAACCGTTCTCAGCTCCTGCGGCTGTGACTTGAGAAATGCAATTTGCTGCTCGGCCGTATCAAGTTTTTCAGGTGCGAAACGGGCGTAAAGTGGCGCGAGCAACTTCCAGCAAGTCAATAAAGATCCATCTAAATCCACCGCCCTCTCAGCTGCCCCAAGGGCCTGCTTCGGTAAATTTAGACTGAGCGAATTAATAGCAACCTCTTGGTGAGCTCTGGCCAAACCAGGAAAACTCGAAGTCAGATCAGACAAGCTTTGCAGCGCACGGGCAGCATCGCCACCGAGCCGATAGCGCAAAGCGCTCAGGTAACCAAGATTAGGATCTCTTGAAAACTCTAATAGAAGCTTGTCTATCATTTCTCCCGCGGTACGAAGGTCGCCACTGGCGAG
>JABGVY010000367.1 GCA_018645845.1 Gammaproteobacteria bacterium
ACTGAGTTGCGCGACAAGGCCCAACGCCTGCAACTGTTCAATAATGTTCATTTAATAACCACTAGTTCTAGCAAACTCCATCTGTATGGCCACCTGGGTATCGGTGACAGCCCTTCACACGCGCGCAACATACCGCATATCACAGCAAATTCAAGCAACCCTCAATCAGCGATGCGATAATTTCGCCCATTTTCGACTGATCTTGCCTCGAACAAACAGCGAAGGCTTCCATTATTTCTATATATTTTATATGGTTAGCGTTAGCACCTCAGACTTGGCTGTAGACCACTTCTACCTTTCGGCTCTTATGCACAGTTATCCTAAATCACATGTAAAAGCCGCCCTGTTACTCACCGTCCTTCTGGTGGTCGTAATCACTGCATTGCCCCCCCATCAGGGCGAATCAAGCTCCAAGGCACCGGTTTCCCTACAATTGGAAGTAGCTGAAGCGGCAGATTTTGTCAGCGTCAATGAGGCGCCGGTAAAACAGGAACAGATAGAGGCCAGCAATAGTCGCTGGATCAACATAACCATCCAACCTGGCGACAGCCTCGCGCACATATTTAAGCGAATCAAGTTGCCTGCCGCGGACCTGCAAAATATTGTCAATCTTGGAAAAACAGTTTCATCACTCAGGAAAATACTCCCTGGACAGACACTTGGTTTCAAGATCACAACCAGCGGTGAGCTTATTGCGATTCGATACAAAAAGAATGCTCTCGATACGCTGTTAATTAACAGGCAAGACCAGAGCTTCGTTGCTAGTTGGCAGTCTGCGACGCCAGAGACGATTGTCGCTTTTGAATCGGCGAAAATCACCAAAGAAAACCCCTCTCTCTATCATGCCGGAAAGGCCGCAGGGCTATCCGACAATATCATCATGAAACTGAGCCACATCTATCAGTGGGACATTAGTTTTGCACTGGACCTTAGGGCCGGGGATTCATTTAGCTTGATGTTCGAAGAGATCTATGTGGACGGCGAACTCGTCAAGGAAGGCAGTATCATCGCCGCTGTTTTTACCAATATGGGTAAACGTCACGAAGCAGTAAGATACACTGACATAGAGGGTCACTCCGACTACTACACCCCTGAGGGTCTCAGTATGCGTAAGGCTTTTCTAAGAGACCCGGTCCATTTTTCCTACGTGAGTTCCTCATTCAACCTGCGTCGCTTGCATCCAATTCATAAGAAGATCATGCCCCACCGCGGAATTGACTACGCAGCAAAACGAGGTACACCTGTGTCGGCCTCCGGTGATGGCAAAGTCACTGTTCGACGACAAAACAACGCTTCGGGTAAGTACATCGTTATCCAGCACGGGGAGCAATACACTACTAAATATCTCCACCTGTCGGCGTTTGGCAAAGGCATCAAACCTGGCAAGTCGGTTAAGCAAGGGCAGACAATCGGCTATGTCGGCGCTACCGGATGGGCGACTGCGCCACACCTGCACTACGAGTTCTTGGTCTCCGGCGTGCATCGCAACCCCAAGACCGTATCATTGCCAAAAGCATTACCCATCGCTAAGGATGAGCTAGTCAGATTCAGGGATAGTGTGTCATCAGTGCTGGCTCGACTCGAATCAATTTCAGGCAAAGGGTACGCGTCGTTGCCTCCCAGTGATCGCCCAAGTGATCGCTCAAGTGGCGGCTAGATAGAAAAAGAGTTCCCACAACCACAGGTTGTTGCCGCATTCGGGTTTGTTACGACGAACCGTGAACCCTGTAAATCTTCCTGGTAGTCAATAACTGAGCCAACCAGATACTGGTAACTTAAAGGATCAATCAGTAACGCCACCCCCTCTTTACTGATCTGGGTATCATCTTCTTCGACATCTTCATCGAAAGTAAAACCATACTCGAACCCAGAACAGCCTCCACCCGTGACGAATACTCGGAGCTTAAGATCCTCGTTTTCCTCTTCTTCTATGAGCGCCTTTACCTTAAGGGCGGCGGCATCTGAAAAGGTCATTGAAATTGGGTCAAATGTCGTTGCTTCCATAATCTATTAAATTGCGCCTTTGCTATTAAGTTTCAAGATAAGTTTACGCCGATACCAGTCTACAAGAGCTAGGCAGTCTGGTTCTTCACCGCCGCTACAACGATCGCGGCCTCTTCGCTGGCCTTCTCTGCAGCCTTCGCAGTTTTCAACTCCTGCGGCTCAGCCACTTCCTGCTTACCATTCTGCAGATGAACTAGTTGCCCATCAATTCTCGAGCCTTGTACCATTTCAATTAAATGGTAGTAAACATTACCTTTTACTTCAGCTTTTGCCGCCAGTTCAATGTGCTTGTCCGACCAAATGTCACCGAATACTTCACCATTTACAATTATTCTGGGAACTCGAATCTCACCGCGGACACAGCCCTTCTCACTGATCCTGACAACGGCTTTGGATCCGGGTTCGGCATAGATATTGCCCTTTATAATCCCGTTCACCAACAGTTCGTCACTAAAATGCACATTCCCTTCCAGCTCACAGTTGCCTGCAATCAGAGTTGTCCCTGACTCACTTCGCCCTTCTTTCTTAAACATGCCTACTCTCCTTTTAATGGCCAGTCGAACGTTTTCTCCAATCGCTGAGCATTTAATCCTGATGAATGCGCCACAACCGTAACCTCTCGGGGTGCAAAGCCTTCGGGAAGCCGCAGTTCACCGACGATGTCCTGGAAATAGCGAAACCGAAATTTAATCGCCTCAGCTCCATCGCGGCCCGATTCACTGACCTGAATAGTCTCTTCCTCGCCATCATTTTGACCAAGCAGCGATATTCGCACCCCACCTTGCACATAATCATGCTTGTCCACTACCTGGGTGAGCAATAGCGAGTACCTCACCCTGCCGGGCACATTTGAGGTCACATCCAATCGCTCAATCCGAAGCCCCTTGTTCGCGACATTTGGCAGCATGACGCCCTTGTAAAAGCTGATTTCTTCATTCTGCGCTGCCAGCAGATTTTGCTGGTTTTCAATCGTCTGCCTAACTTCTTCATTTGCCTGGTTATCAATCTCACCTCCCACCGTGAGATCAGCGATTTCCTGTCTCATTTCGCTGATCAGGGCCCTGGCCTCTTTCAACTCCTTACTAATCAGGTCCTTTTCCCGAACCACTTCAACTTTGAGTTCGAGACCCTGATTATTCCCATATTCGTAGGTCAACCAGCCAAATATGGCCATCGCGCATAAAAAAACTATAAAGATCATAGTCTTATATAAAGGTCGGTAGGGGACTACGACCATCCGATGTAGCTTACTGCCTTTTACTGCTGCCATAGCTGCCGCGAGGTAAGTGACAAAATGGGCCGTATAGCTTAGCACAATTCGTTAAAGTTCAGCCTTGGTTGTGTTTCATCATTACTTTTCAATTCCCGTATGCTGTACTTCATTCATCTGTTTTTGCTTAATTTTATGAAACGCCGATTTGTAGACTGGTTATGAAACTGTTCAAACCTTCCATCAGAACGTTCCGTGAACGGCTCGCCTCCATCGATTCAGCACCTCAATTTGCGATACTGGGCATCGCTTCAGGGTTTCTGACAGGCCTGGTGATTATCGCCTTTCGGCTCGCTATCGAGTGGCCACTGGACCAATTACTTGAAGAGGGCCCGGAAAGCTTTGAAACTCTGGATCCAGTAGCCGCTTTTTCGCTGCCTGTCGCCGGCTCAATACTGCTGCTGCTGATATTTAGCGTGCTATCCAAAACAAATCGGCGTGTCGGGGTCATTCACGTCATTGAACGACTTGCCAGACACCAGGGTCACATGCCACTCAGGAATGCCGTGGCCCAATTCATCGCCGGTGTTGTCGCTCTCGCGTCGGGTCAGCCCGGCGGCCGGGAAGGCCCGGCCATTCACCTGGGTGCAGCAGGCAGCAGCCTGATTGGGCAATATCTTCAGCTGCCTAACAACAGTGTCAGGGTGCTAGTGGGATGCGGGGCGGCTGCCGCAATTTCCGCCTCTTTTAATACACCGGTAGCAGGGGTCATATTTTCAATGGAGGTCATCGTCATGGAATACACGATCGCTGGCTTCATACCGGTGATCCTGGCTTCGGTTGTAGCCGCAGTAATGACGCAGATTGTATTCGGGTCGCTGACCGCATTTAATGTACCAACGGTAGCAATGTCTTCCTTCGTAGATATCCCTATTCTGGTAATGGAAGGGGCGTTTATTGGTGTCATCGCTGCCGCTTATGTTCGATGCATGCTCCTGTTCTACAAGATATCACCGGATCCCATGTGGCAACGTATTATGATCGCCGGGTTACTTACCGGGAGCGCTGCACTAGTCC
>JABGVY010000482.1 GCA_018645845.1 Gammaproteobacteria bacterium
ATCCCGCAATTCAGGCTGTCAGCTTCGTTGGCTCAACGCCAGTTGCCGAGTCTGTATATGCGACCGCGACGAATGGTGGGAAGCGTTGCCAGGCGTTGGGAGGGGCCAAGAATCATGCGATTGTTATGCCGGACGCGGACCTTGATAACGCGGTTCAGGCTTTAATGGGTGCTGCGTTTGGATCGTCCGGCGAACGCTGTATGGCAATTTCGGTGGCAGTCGCTGTCGGTGAGCAAACCGCGGCAAGCCTGATTGAAAAACTCCAGGCGGAAATGTCCAACCTGAGGGTTGGTGGCGCGCAGGATAATACCAATGATTTTGGGCCGCTCATTACTGCTGAACATCGTGACAAGGTGGTGGGGTTGATCACGAGCGCCGAACGCGAAGGTGCGGTGATTGTGGTAGATGGCCGCTCACCGAAGTTGGCCGACGAGGATGCTGGTTTCTTTGTCGGTGGCACCCTGATTGACCAGGTGCAATCGACGATGAGCTGTTATCGCGAGGAAATATTTGGTCCAGTGCTTTGTGTCGTCCATGTCGATAACCTAGATGAGGCCATGCAGTTGGTTGACGACCATGAATACGGTAACGGCACGTGTCTTTTTACAAGAGACGGCGAGGCAGCAAGGTACTTTTCAGACAATATTAAGGCGGGAATGGTAGGTATCAATGTACCGTTGCCCGTGCCGGTGTCCTATCACAGTTTTGGTGGCTGGAAACGGTCGTTGTTTGGTGACTTGAGTGCCTATGGTCCTGATGGTGTGCGTTTCTACACTCGTCGGAAAACCATTACCCAGCGTTGGCCTTCATCAACGCTAAGGGAGACGTCGAGCTTTTCGTTTCCGTCGAGCTAGTACTTACCCAAAGCGCTTCTTGTGAGCAAAGCGCGTCCCGGTAAAAGTGGTGGTTGCCACCTAGGCATTGGGTGCTTTCTCGCACCCGGCCTGGCGGTCAGGTCGCTTTGTCTGCTTCTACCTGGTTGATACTCGGACGCAAAGCCAACGCTTCCATCAGTGTTGATATCTGCGGATAGCCCGCCAGCAGATCTTTGTTGTAGATCTTCTTGATAACCGATGAAGACAAACCGAAAGTATAGAAAGTTTACAGGTCGGCAATTGTGAAGCTATCACCTGCAGCATAGGGGCTGCCCTGGAAGAGTCTGGCGACTGCTTTCATTCCCTTGTCCAGGTCAGCTTCGGTAGTTGCAAGCACTTCGTCGCTGGCGGTCGCGCCAAAAAATGCAGCGGGAAGGACTCTTCGAGCAACCAGTTCGACATCCAGCTTTAGGTGGCAGCAAAGCTCAATCACCTTAGCGGCGTCAACAGGGACTGGAGGTAATAAAGGTGGTTCCGGTTGGGCACGCTCTGCCCAGCTAGCAATGGCTAAAGTTTCCGAGATATAGACACCGTCGACTTCGATTGCTGGCATCTTGCCCATCGGGCTTTTTTGTAAAAAGCCCTCGTTCTGTGAGGGTGGGGTGGGTACTTCTTCAAAAGCGAGCCCTTTCTCCAACAGAATTGCCTTGGCCAGGCTGTAATAATTGCTTGGCTTTACTCCGTATAGCTTGATCATTGCTCACTCCATTATTGATTATTGGTAGATGCTTTTTTATCAAGACTAACTTTCGTCAAGGCGATCGTCGAGCTCTTTGCCGGTTTACGGTTAGAATAGTGCCTGTTTTATACGGGATTAGGTGAATGGCTGATTGTTGCGAATCAGAATTGGAAGTCGCGGGGCTCGAGGCGTCACAGCGCCGTGTGCTGATTATTGTACTAGCCATCAATCTGGTGACTTTCGCCGGAATGGTATTCGCATCGTGGTTAAGTCATTCATCCGCTCTCTTGTCTGGGACCCTCGATAACCTGGGAGATGCTCTGACTTACTCTCTCAGTCTTTTTGTCGTTGGTGCTGGCGTTTCCGCAAAAGCCCGCGTCGCCGTTTTTAAAGGCGTGTTGATAGCGTTGGCAGCGATCGCTGTTGCAGTCCAAATTGGCTGGCGTATTTACCATTTGGATGTGCCCGTTGTGGCAACAATGGGCATCGCCGCTGTACTGAACCTGCTCGCCAATGGCGTTTGTCTCTATGTGCTGCATGATCACCGGCATGATGATGTGAATATGATGTCTGTGTGGGAATGTTCAAGAAATGACGTTAACGAAGGCGTGGCCGTCATCGCGACAGTAGGGCTGGTGTGGTTTACCCAGTCTGCATGGCCCGATCTATTGGTTGCGATCGTGTTGCTTGTCATGTTTTCGCGATCGGCAATCAGAGTCCTGTCTGCTGCATTAGAGCAATTGAACATGGCTTCCCTGCAGGGCACCTAGTCAAAAACAGCCAGCACTCATTAATTCGAAAAAACTGCTCATGGGCTCCAGCAGGTGTTGTTTCAACAACACCTGTGATGACCAGATTAAAGGCGGTGTCTCCTTTACTGGTGACATCCGTCATGGCGATCCTGACAGCAGAAACAGCGCGGTGCTAAAGACCTGCTTCGTTATTGGTTATTTCCATAAAATCCTGCCAGACATCATCCATCTTTGGTCGCCACTTGACCATTACAGGGGAGCTGGCGGCATCAACCGGTAGCCCCTTCACCTTGGTTAAATAGTGATACATGAATGCAGAAACACGCGCGTTGACCTCACAGTGCACCCAGATTTTTCTCGTTTCGAGAACCTTGAGAATACCGATGAATTCCTGCAGATGCTGGGCGGTTGGCTCATCAAACGGAACTGGAATGTTGATGTACTGCATGCCCAGTGATGCCACAAGGCTACCTTCCTCTGGGATGGCATTATTCGAATCATGCATCGCCAGATTGATTACGACTTCGTAACCTTCATCAGCGATCCAGTGGAACTCACCGCGATCCGGCTGCCCAGAGGTCGCGATTTGTTCTGTGCTCTGGTAAAAATTAAGGGGTTTGTCTGTCATTAGCGTGAACCGGTTATCAAATAACACCTGTATTTTTTAAGCGTTCTATCTCTTTGGGCTCGTAACCCAGTCCGGCCAGAATGTCGTCAGTATCGGCGCCAAGCACTGGTGGTCCACTGCGCACTTCGGGCCCGTCCACGTTAGTGACGTAGCCCGCCTTTGCTACAGTCACGGTTGCATCCGGATCCAGTGGCGAGGGCAGGGTAACAAGGGCATTTCGATGCGATATGTCCGGGTCGCTGGCGACCTCTGGAAGTTCTCGCACTTCAGCGACGGGAATACCCACAGGAGCGAGCTGTTTCATCCACACTTGGGTCGTCTTTTGATTAAGTGCCTGGGACATCGCATCAAAAATTGCTTCCGGATGATTGATGCGCGAATCAGGGGTAGCGAACCTTTCGTCTTCCAGCATTTTCTCTAGATCGAGTTCAGCAAACAATTTTTCAACCTGTGGTTGTCGAAGCGCCGTTATCTGGATATGCCCGTCCATGGTGGGGAATACATTGGCTGTTGGTTGTCGGGTCGGGGAAGCATTCCCGCAAAGTCCGATAAGCGAGCCCTGATTAAGGAAGTTGCTGAACTGTGGGGCCTGCATAATGATTGCGGTATCGAGCATGGCGACATCGATGTGCTGGCCTTCGCCGGTCGTTGCCTTCCGGTAAAGTGCGGCTGAAATCGCAAATGCTGAATTAAGTGCGGTCGACATGTCTACGGGCATATAACCTGTTCGGGTTGGCCCTGTTTCCGGGTGTCCGTTTTGGGACATCATGCCACTGGAAGCTTGAATCGCGCCGTCGTAAGCGGCGTCTCCAGCTTTAGGTCCATTCTGGCCGTAGCCGGTGATGGAGCAGTAAATGAGGTCCGGTTTAAGTGCCCTGAGCGATTCATAGTCAAGGCCTCGGCGTTGCATCGTGCCTGCCTTAAAGTTCTCAACGATCACGTCAACCGTGGGCAAAAGCTTCTTAATAATTTCAGCCGCATGCTCATCTTTCAAATTCAGGGTAAGGCTTCGCTTGTTAAGATTCATACCCATAAAAGACGGAGACATTTGTAGGTCTTCACCTGCATTCATCAGGCCGCGCGTCTGATCACCCGTCTGGGGTTGTTCTACCTTGATGACATCTGCGCCCAGTAACGCCATTTGCATCACAGCAAAAGGACCAGCCAACACCTGTGTAAAGTCCAGAATACGGATGCCTTCAAATGCTGCGGTCATATGCGACGAACCTGTGGGGCTTTGCCAAAGAGGGATTGACTAAAAATTGGCGTATCCACCATCGATTAAGAAAGTTTCTGACGTGTGGTAACTGCTGGCGCCGCTCATAATGTACACGGCAATACCGGCGAAGTCCCCGGGTTGCCCCCAACGGCGCATCGGAACGCGTGGCATAACATTGCCCACAAATTTTTCTGAGCTGAAAGTCTGTTGCGTCATTTCAGTTTCGATCCATCCGGGAAGGATAGTGTGCGCGGTGACATGATGCCGGGCATATTCGACAGCGAGTGCCTTGGTCATCGAGATCAGCCCACCTTTGGTTGCCGCATAATGCTCGCCTCGGGCCTGCCCCGATATCGCCGCCAGGCTGGCGGTTGAGATAAGGCGGCCAAAGGGATCGCCCGCTTCAGCGCGCAGCCGCATATGTTCCGCCGCGCAACGAAAGGTATGGAAGACACCGTCGAGGTTAACCTCCATGATGCGTGTCCATTCTTCCTTTTTCATCTGGTCGAACTGGGTTGGTCGGCCTCCAATTCCAGCATTGGCAAAACATCCATCTACCCGGCCGTGAGTGTCCAGAGTCTGTTCGAAGCAGCTTGCAACCGCCTGTTGGTCAGCAACATCGCATTTCAAGGCTGAAACCCTGGGGCCATACTGTTGCAGCGTTTCGAGCGCTTTGGCATTCTTATCGGCGTTGGTACCCCAGATACTGACTTCGCAACCCTGAGAGGCCAGGCCCTCTGCCATGCCAAGGCCAATACCGCCATTACCACCAGTGATCAGCGCGACGCGGCCAGAGAGATCGAACAATTTGTTTATCATTTGTGTGTTGTGTCCCAGTACTTGTTTTTGAGGAGTCGTTTGTAGAGTTTACCTGTTGGATGTCGTGGTAGTTCTTCCATAAAATCAATGGACCGGGGACATTTGATGTGCGATATCTTCTCCCTGGCGTAATTCATCAGCTCGGCTGCCAGTGCTGGTCCAGCGGATCCGAAATCTGCAGGTTGCACCACGGCTTTCACCTCTTCCCCGAACTCTTCATTAGGGACACCGAAAACCGCAACGTCCATCACTGCAGGGTGGGTAATTAGCGCGTTTTCCGCTTCCTGTGGGTAGATGTTGACGCCTCCCGAGATGATCATAAAAGACTTTCGGTCGGTAAGGTACAGGTAACCTTCTTCATCGAGATGCCCTATGTCTCCCAGGGTCGACCAACCATTGTCCGCTCGACTGGCATTGGTTTTGTCTTCGTCATGGAGATATTCGAACTGTCCACCACCTTCGAAATACACGCCGCCGGCTTCGCCCGTTGGTAATGCGACGCCTTCATCATCCAGAATGTGCACTTTGCATTCGCCAGCGGCCCTACCTACAGAACCTTTGTGACTCAGCCATTCTTCGGAGGTAATGGTTGTTGAGCCGTTACCTTCGGTTCCGGCATAGTACTCGTGAACAATGGGTCCCCACCAATCAATCATTTGCTCCTTCACACTGATAGGGCAAGGAGCGGCTGCGTGAATGGCCACTCGGTGGCTGCTAAGATCATATCTGTTTCGATCACCCTCAGGTAACTTCAGCATCCGAACAAACATCGTTGGTACCCACTGGCTGTGAGTGACCTTGAACTGTTCAATAAGCTCAAGTGCGCGCTCTGATTCGTAATGTTCCATCACAATACAGGTACCACCGTATCGCAGAACGTTCATCGTGAATCCTAAAGGTGCGGCATGATAAAGGGGTGCGGGGGACAAATAGATAGCGTCTTCATCGAATCCGTATCGAATTCGTCGGGCTTCAAAAACCGGGTCTGGTTCGGCCCAGGGAATATCAACCATGGGTTTTTTTACGCCTTTCGGCCTACCGGTGGTTCCAGAGGAATAAAGCAGACTCTGGCCATAGGACTGATCAGCTATTGGCTCTGTCGGGTAGGGCTTGATTGCATCTTCGAATGAACCGGCTCCCCGCGCAGTCCCATCCAGCATGTAACACGCAGGTTTGTTAACCAACTTGTCTTTAAAGGCATTGAAGGTATCTTCGAGGTGAGCGGAAGTGATCAAGATTTTCGCGCCGCAGTCGTTGACAATATATTCGACTTCGTCCGCCTGTAGGCGGTAGCTGATCGCGGTAAAGTAAATGCCGGAACGATGAGCTGCCCAACAGATCTGGAAGAAGGTACGGTGGTTTTCCAGACAGAGAGCGATACTATCGCCGCGTTGCAGACCCAAATCCCTGAACAGATGAGCAATCTGGTTAGAAACAGCTTCTAGTTCGCCATAGCTGACCGAAAGCCCCGCGTTGGCCATAACATAAGCTGGACGATCGGGGTCAAAATTTCCTGGGTACATATATAGCGCTGGTCCAATAATGGGCGAAGAAGACGTGCAGCATAGCGAAATGCACCTACTTTGATAAGACAAACTGATCTGACTCTGGGTAGTTTTCCGTTAAACTTGCATCCATGGATCAAATGTCTGACTACTACAAAGAGCGTGCGCCGATTTATGATCTCGTTTATGGCTTTCCAGAGCGCCAGGCCGATCTTCGTTTTCTTGAGTCCCATCTACAGGAGATGTTTGATGGGCGTCGGGTGTTGGAAATAGCCGCCGGAACCGGTTATTGGACCCAGTTTATCAGTCGAACTGCGAAATTGATTCTTGCCACAGACAGGGAAGAGGCCCAGGTGGGTGAGCTGTTAAAACGAAACTATGCCTGTCCCGTTGAGACCCGCATTCAGGATGCCTATCATGTGGATCGGCTGGTGGACGAGGGGAAAAGCTTTTCAGGTGCTTTCGCTGGATTGTGGTTGTCACATGTGCCTAAACAGCGGCTAAAGGAATTTTTTACTTCGCTACACCAATGCCTCAAACCTGGCGCGCGAGTGATTTTGATAGATAATTCCGCCGTTCAGTGTGACAGGTTTCCGATCATCAGGTCAGACGAAAACGGTAACACCTACCAGACCAGAGAGCTGGAATTGGGATCTAGTCATCATGTATTGAAAAATTTTCCGACGCTGGAAGAACTGAAACAAACCACTGAACCCTTCGGCGAGTTCCATAGCTATATTGACCTCAAGAATTATTGGTTGTTTCAATATGTGTGCAAAAAATAGGTGAAATGTCTGTGCCGGAACAAAAACTAGAACCGGATAGTAAAGCACTGAAAGTGCCCTTTGACGATCTGGGTTGGGTGGGAGTAGACCCAATGAGTGAAGAGGTGGTCGAATTAAGAGAGAACTTGTCTGAAAATAATGGCATCCGTGGTCTAGAGGTTGTCTCAGCCGATGAAATCGAACGGGCAACAGAGATATTCCACAGAGACGGTTTTGTGGTGGTGCGCGATGTCCTCACCCCTGAACAGCTGGCATACATTCAGCAAGGTTGCGACCGCGAAATACGTGAAATTATGTCAATGGATGCGAACCGACAGGGAAACCGAGGCTCACATCGATACTCCTTTGGCAGCGCGAGTGTAACTGGCCAGCTTTTGCACCATCTGGAATGGGCGATGCTGGTTGATCTGCCTTTGGTAACACCGATCATCACGTCCATATTCGGTGCGCCGACCTATATGTGCCGTGGTGCAGCCGGAGACTTTTGTCTTCCCGGCGCTGTCGAGTATCAGCGTTTGCATTCGGATATGGGAGATCGTCGAACTCATGGTGATTATGTGGCGGGGTCCTTTCATGATCACCGTGGTCTTCTTACCTATAGGGATCTTCCTGTGCCCAGCGTGGTTTGCAACTTCCTGATGATAGATTTCACTGCAATTAATGGTCCCACACGCCAGATACCAGGGACGCAGCACAATCATGATCCGATACCGCGTTTGATGGACGAACCGGAATGGATGAAGTTGTCTACGGTCTGTCCTGCTCCGGCAGGCAGTGCACTCATTCGGGATATCCGAGCGTGGCATGGTGGGACTCCGAATTTGTCAAATGATGTGCGGGCGATACCG
>JABGVY010000182.1 GCA_018645845.1 Gammaproteobacteria bacterium
ACCGGTAACATCGGTGAGCCCGGCATCAGGTGGTGGTTCAATTCGGATAACGTTTGCGCCCCAGTCTGCAAGCAGTCTGACCGCGGTGGGGCCGGCTCGCGCAATGGTGAGGTCCAGGACAGTGTAGTCAGATAGAGGGAGAGTCATCTGTCCAAAATAGCGCGCAACTCCAACGCAATTTCGCTGATCTTGGCCCGTAATGCGATGGTGTTGCGAGGGCCCATCCGTATCAGCTGCTTCTGAGCCGCACTCAAGGATTCCAGTTTTGGGTCTTCAAACTTGTACATAACAACTGGCTGGATAAGACGTATCTCCCCTGTAATTATCGGGGTCTCAAGTAATCGACCAATCGCCTGGAACATTACATCATCGAAGTTCTGGTTAGCGTAACCGAGTTCCGCATAAGCTATTTGAACAAGCGGCCTGAGTAAATGATAGAACTCAGCCGCTCTTCTAGCATCAACCGACCCGGCAACTTCAACAAATGGCGTGTACCGGCTATACGATGCAGGATCCAGTAAGAAAGTTTTTTCGTCTCTTTTTTGCACCAGGAATGGCCCCTCAGGTGCCAGTGACCTGATAGGCTCCTTGGCGACTTGCCCCCGAGCAACGTTGTCAGTGAACGCAACAAACTTTCGAATCAGCTGATTAGGTGCTACCCAGGCGTTAACGCCTTCATGTCTTGACAGGCTGACTGCACCGTCCCTGATCAACTGGTCGCTGTTATCCAACAATGGCAACACAAAATCTGGCTTTTCCTCTTCAACCGGCGCCTCAATGACCGGTGCAGCCGGAGGTTCGGGCTTTGGATCAGGAACCGGTTCTGATTTTACAGGTTCCACGACTTCAGGTATTTCTATTTTTTCTACTACCTGCGGCTCAGGTTCGCTGGTTGTCACGAAGTAGGCAATTACGCCAACAATCGCTACCAGCACGATCACGAGCATGATCACTATCGGTTTATTGTCTCTGTTATCGGCCATCAGCTTTCCTAATCTCCAGAAACCCTATTGTATTCATCATTGTTAATAAAACAGCGAAAAAAATTCAGTTTTGATATCTTTCCATTGTATCTTCAGATTACACCAGATTTTCGCTCTATTTGAGCACGACCCACTTAATACCTGGTTAGATCAGCGCTCTTGCCCTGACCAGTTCATGCACCATTAACTGCCCCGCTTCCGCTAACGAGCGACCGAAGGTGAAAACGCCATCTTCATGCCCCCCCATTGAAAATATACCCGGCGAATCCATGTCTACTATCAGCCGCCTTACCTCTTTAGCCATTTCTGGTGTTCCGTAGGCAACTGACGCTTCTGTCACCGGGATTCCCATTTCAACCGAATGCTGCCAGATATCGGGGCTGTGAGCGTGTAGCGCACAGGTCACCGACTCATGAACGTCATAAATAGAAGCATGAGATAATGATTCCGAAGATGGCTTAACGGATCCTTTGGCGTCAACTGCATTGCGCTGCAGATCCCACGTTTCGCAGACCGCATAGTCCTTCAGCGTTACGGCATCAAGTTTTCCTGTCTGGGTTCCGGAAATGACAAACCCACCAGCGCAGCGCTGCGATACATTGCCGAACCCATAACCGTCGTACCGACCAGGAGTTTGGCCCAATAACCCAAGGTCTTTAAGAACCGTTCGCCACGCAGACAATTCCCCGATGTCGACGCCACCCAGCTTCTCGGTACGGAAAGTCAGGTTAAACTTAATGACACCTTCAGTTTCTACCATCATTTAGCCTTTATTACTTGGACGATTGATTCAGTGTACGGCGGCTTCAGCAGGCCTGCATCTGTAATAATGCCCGTGATCAGTTTATGTGGTGTAACGTCAAAGGCCGGGGACCGGGCGGCAACACCAACCGGCGCGATCGGGTTTCCTGCATACTCTTTAACTTCCGAAGCATCTCGTTCTTCGATCTCAATGTCGTTACCGGAGGCTGTTTCTATGTCCACGGTCGACAAGGGCACTGCAACATAAAAAGGGATCGAAAAGTACTGACAAAGAA
>JABGVY010000369.1 GCA_018645845.1 Gammaproteobacteria bacterium
CAACTCAAACGTTTCAGTTTTCAACTTCTGGCCACCGTTCACTGACCAGCATGATGCGAGGACAAGATCCACATAGCCCACCATCAAAATTTCGTCTGAGCTGTATTCACCTTGAAGCGCTGCGATTCGCTGCGTGAGGATACTTTCCATCGACATCGAATGGCGTCGGTCTTCAAAGAAGTTATGAACAAAGCGGCCGTACTCGAACAGTCTCGGCCCAATAACCCCCTTTGGGTCAACAACGATGTAATCCCTGCTTTCGTGTAAAAGAATATTGTCGTGATGTAAGTCACCGTGCAGCAACCAACCGGATTCATATCGTTTGGCAGCCTTCGCGAGGATCGTTTCAACGCGTGTCATGTGAACCCAAAGCGCTCGCGCATCTCGATTTTGATTGCATTTCGCAAATGCTAAAGAGCACCAGTGTCTATAAGTTGGAAAATTATCACTATCACTCACCCGCAGAGGCGTTTTTTCAATCAGGTGCCTCACCTGGCTGGATACGCTGTATTCGGATTGCGTTTGAGCAAGTATCCTCACACTTGCACCCGGAATTACTCTTTCCATCAGGACGGCGCCAGCCTTCTCGTCAGAATCAACGAGCTGTACGCAGCCTGGTCGATTCCGCCAATGGGCGAGCACTGCCATTTCAGTCAACATTTCAGGATGTGGAAAGCCTGTCTTCAGTATCAGTGGTTGATTGCCCCGAGTGACCCTGAAAACAATATTGATCGGCAAACCATTATCGAATGGCTCCTCGAAGCTAAGTTGCCATTGCCTTCCCAGCTCCGCAAGCCGCCCGGGCAGCTGTTCAAGCCATTCCTTTCCTGCCTCGCCAAACTCGCGGGCAACAGCACGCGTCGTGCGTTCAGGAATCATCACCATCGGTCAGCCACTGCTGGCCAAATCGCCAAGCGGATGCTCCCCCGTCCAGACCGGCTGGAAATGCTCGTTCAGGTAATCTTCAGGCACATCGGAAACAGACTGATAAACCCAGGCAGGATTTTTATCTTTGTCGACCAGTAAAGCACGCACCCCCTCCGGAAAGTCAGGGTGTCGTATACACTGGTAGGCAATAACGAGTTCCATCTGGAACATTTCTGCAAGCGACATTCCCTCTGACCTTCGAATCTGCTCAAGAAATATTCTGGCAGTGGTTGGCGAACCGCTTTGATAGGTCGCGACAGAACCCGTAAGCCACTCATCAATCAGCAGTGCGGATAATCCTGAGTCAAACGCGTCAAAAAAGTCCTCTGCATCAAGACAGGACTGAACAAACCCTGCTATCGCCTCACGGTGATTCAGCAGGTTTGTCGGCAGAGTTTCACCGACAGCGTAACCGGATAGGATGTCAGTGATCGTTGTGGCGTTCGCCGCCGGATCCTGGTTCCACTTCTGGTTAGCAAGCTCAACGAGTATTGCCCGCTTATCGTTCTGTGCCACCACCACATCGAGCAGGCCCAGGGCGATAGCATCACCTGAAGAAAGCATGCAGCCCGTCAACCCTGCAAAGATTCCAAGATGGTCCGGAAGCTTTGACAGGAAATAGGTTCCCCCTGCATCGGGGAACAAACCAATGGTGATTTCCGGCATCGCGATCCGGGTCGAAGGTGTCCCCACGCGATGCGAACATCCACCCAACAGGCCTAGCCCACCCCCCATCACAATACCGTTCCCCCAGGCAATAACGGGTTTCTTTGCTGTGTGAATTGCATAGTCGAGTTTATATTCATTCAGGAAAAACGATTTTGCATAGGGATTATCTTCCCCACCGGATTCCTTAATGCTGTGATAAAGGGCAGTGATATCTGCACCTGCGCAGAACGCCTTCTCGCTACTGCTGTCGAGGATAATACAAGAGATACTGTCATCGTCCAGCCAGGCGTAAATTTTCTCTGCTAACTGGTCAATGGTGGCCAATAGCAGGCTATTAAGGGGCTTCTCTCGCACCATTCGTGCAATTGCGATGGCCTTATCAGCCCCAAGGTATTCGAACTCCACTAACGAATCCATTTGGTTTCCTTTCTACAATAAATTTAGACACGCAGTAATCAGCCTAGACACGCCAGTCAATCGCCGTTTCGCCCAGCTCCGCAAGCAGGTTATTGCAGTGCGAGAAATGTTTACAGCCAAGAAAGCCCCTGTGCGCGGACAAGGGTGAAGGATGGGGCGCCGTTAATACGCTGTGCTTCGCTCGGTCTATTACAGCACCTTTTTTCTGTGCATAGTTTCCCCATAACAAGAACACACAGGGTTTCTCACGCCTTGACAAACACTCAATAACGCGATCAGTAAAGATCTCCCAGCCCTTCCCTTGATGGGATGCTGCATGGTTCTGCTCGACGGTTAGCACGCTGTTTAGCAGTAAGACGCCCTGCGCAGCCCAGCCTTGCAGGCAACCATGGTTGAATGCCTTCTCATCGAATCCGAGGTCCGATTGGATCTCTTTATAAATATTTTTTAGTGAGGGGGGCAACGGTACGCCCTGCCTCACTGAAAAACACAAACCGTGAGCCTGATTAGGCCCGTGATAGGGGTCCTGCCCAAGTATCACCACTTTTACAGATTCAAATGCTGTGCTGTTCAGCGCATTGAAGTATTCAGAACCACCGGGATAAATGACCTTGCCCGCAGCCTTCTCTGCTACAAGAAACTCTCTGAGAGATGCCATGTAGGGAAGGTCGAACTCGGGCGCCAGCTGCTCAAACCAGCCTGGCTCCAGCTGAACTTCTTTGCGTCTGGTCATCCTTTTAGAACGAGCCTTTAAACTTTCGAACGCATATGTGGAAATAACAGGACATCCCGGATCGAGGGTGAATCCGTGAGCAGCATCACCAGCCGATCGATGCCAAGCCCTTCACCGGCAGTCGGCGGGAGTCCGTATTCAAGGGCCGTAATATAGTCATGATCATAGTGCATAGCTTCATTGTCACCGGCTTCTTTTGCATTGACCTGATCCCTGAAGCGCTGGGCCTGGTCTTCTGCGTCGTTAAGCTCCGAGAAACCGTTAGCGATTTCCTTACCTAGCACAAACAGTTCAAACCTGTCGGTTACGTCCGGATCATGATCGCTGCGCCGAGCGAGCGGTGACACCTCGGTAGGATGCTGTGTAATGAATACGGGTTGTTCGATTTTGTCCTCAACCAAGACCTCAAACACCTCCATCACCAACTTGCCAAGCCCCCAGCTCTCATGAACTTCTACGCCGGACTTCTTCGCCAGCGCCCGGGCCTTATCGATATCTTTAAGATCGCCGGGTTCAACAGATGGATTGAAATCACAAATCGCCTGGTCCATGGTTGTTCGGGCAAAGGGTTTACCGAAATCGATGAGAACACCGTTGTAAGTAAACTCGGTGGTTCCCAAAACGGACATGGCTACTTCCCTGAACATCTCTTCCGTCATATCCATCAGGTCATTGTAATCCGCATAGGACCAGTAGAATTCCAGCATAGTGAATTCCGGACTATGCTTGGTCGACATGCCCTCGTTCCGAAAGTTACGGTTGATTTCAAATACTTTCTCAAAACCGCCCACAACCAGCCTCTTCAGGTTCAGTTCCGGCGCGACACGTAGGTACATATCTGCATCAAGTGCGTTGTAATGAGTCGTGAAAGGCAGCGCAGTCGCGCCTCCCGGAGTGTTCAGCATCATCGGGGTTTCCACCTCCATGAACTCACGCTCAATCAGGAACCGCCTGATGCCATCGACAATCTTTGACCGGCGAACAAACAGTTCCCTGGTATCTTCGTTCACCATCAGATCAAGGTAACGTTGACGGTATCGTGTTTCTGTATCCGTCAATCCTTTGTGTTTATCCGGTAAAGGACGCAGAGATTTCGTCAGCAACCGGATCTTGCTCACTTTGACGGTTAGCTCGTCTGTTTTAGTTTTCATCATGGAGCCTTCCGCACCCACAATGTCGCCAATATCCCACTGTTTGTATTCTTCGTAGACTTCCTCGCCTACATCATTCTGGCGAACATAAAGCTGGATCCGCCCGGACACATCCTGAAGGGTCAGAAAGCTGGCTTTCCCCATCATTCTGCGCAGCACCACACGCCCGGATACCGCGGTTTCTGTCGTATCACTCTCAAGTTCTTCCTTGGAGTTTTCCCCGAACTGATCGTGCAACCTGGACGCCAGGTGTTTTCTCCGGAAATCGTTCGGGAAGGGATTACCCTTTAACCTCATCTCGTCCAGCCGCGCTTTGCGCAACGAGAAAATATCGTTCTCGTCCAGCTGAGCTTCGTCGTTTTTTTTGTCCTGGTCTTGGTCTTTTCTTGTCGTCATGGCTACAAGCCCATCTTTAAGCTGGCTTCGATAAATTGATCCAGGTCTCCATCGAGTACTGCCTGGGTGTTACTGGTCTCTATGTTAGTTCGCAGGTCTTTAATACGCGCTGAATCAAGCACGTATGATCTTATCTGGCTTCCCCAACTGATATCTGATTTGTTTTCTTCCACTACCTGCATTTCCGCTTTTCTTTTCTGATCTTCATGTTCGTATAGCTTTGCCTTCAGCTGTTTGACGGCCTGATCCCTGTTCTTGTGCTGAGAACGCTGGTTCTGGCACTGCACGACGATACCGCTCGGAATGTGCGTCAGGCGAATAGCAGAATCAGTTTTATTGACGTGTTGGCCGCCTGCACCGCTTGCCCGGTAGGTATCCACCCTGACATCAGACATATCGAGATCTATTTCAATGTCGTCGTCCAGTTCAGGAGAAACAAATACCGATGCAAACGAAGTATGCCTTCGGCTGCCCGAATCGAATGGCGATTTTCTGACCAGCCTGTGCACACCTGTTTCCGTCCTCAGCCAGCCAAATGCATGCTCGCCTTCAACGTGAATAGTCGCGCCTTTTATGCCAGCCACATCGCCATCAGAGACTTCCATGATCTCCGTTTTAAAACCGTGCCCTTCAGCCCAACGAAGATACATACGCAGTAGCATTTCAGCCCAATCCTGGGCCTCCGTACCGCCGGAGCCCGCCTGGATATCCAGAAAAGCGCTGTTGCTATCCATCTCACCGGAAAACATGCGATTAAATTCAAGAACCTCAAGTCTCGATTCCAGTTCTTCGAGGTCAGTAAGCCCTTCGTTGAACAGGGACTCATCATTTTCTTCAGCCGCAAGCTCGACGATATCCGCAACATCACCCAGACCCGAGTTGAGTGTTTCGATTGTGATGACCACTACTTCAAGCGCCGATCTTTCCCGCCCCAGTTTTTGAGCATATTCCGGATCGTCCCAAACGGATGAATCAGCAAGCTCAAGCTCTACTTCTGTGAGGCGTTCCTTACGATTGTCGTAGTCAAAGATACCCCCGAAGAACTTCAGTGCGTTGCCTGAGGTCTTTTATATGGGTCAAGGTTGCGTTGGTCTCTAACATACTGATTCGTCTGCTCTTTGAGCCGATTTTAGGCAAAGTTCTATAGGATGCGCATTGTATCGAAATGGCTAGCGCGTCGCTACAAAATGACGGAAACGATCAGTTGAGGTTTTTCCATACCCCTGAACCTGTTCACCTCGAGGCGATAGGCGCAATGGATATTCCTGTTTTCCGACAGGCCTCCATGATTGAAGCAGATCGCTTCCACCGGGTCGCCCGTTTCCGGTTGCAGCAATAACTTGAGATGGCGTCCACCCACAATCCTCTGATCCAAAATTTCGAACTTGTCGTCAAACTCCGGTTCCGGGAAACCCTGTCCCCAGGGCGCAGCCCGTTCAATTTCCTTAGCTAACTGAACCGTTACCGGTTCCGCCATTGCACCGTCAGACATCACTACCTGTTCAATTCTCGCCTCACCCAGCGTACGCCTCACTTCCTGATCAAACGCTTCCCGGAAGCGTTCATAATCAGCCTCAAGCAACGACAACCCGGCAGCCATGGCATGGCCACCAAACTTAAGCAGCAGCCCAGGGTGTCTGGTCGCAATCGCATCCAAGGCATCACGCAGGTGAAACCCCGCGACAGAACGTCCAGAACCTTTTAGCTCGCCATCACCTGCCGGTGCAAACGCTATCACCGGTCGATGCGATTTTTCTTTGATTCTTGACGCCACAATACCAACGACCCCCTGATGCCAGTCTGGTCGATAGAAACAGAGGCCTGCAGCCGTCTCCTCATCCAGCGATAACTGGTTCAAATGCGCCAGGGCTATATCACGCATATCAGTTTCAATTTCCTTACGCTCATTGTTTAGCGCATCCAGATGCTCTGCTAGTTCAAATGCCCTGACCTCATCGGCAAGCAAACACTCGATGCCTATCGACATATCCTGCAGGCGACCAGCAGCGTTAAGCCGCGGCGCGATCGAAAACGCCAGGTCACGGGTTGTCAGGTGCTGCGGATTCACACCGGCAGTCAGCAACATGGCTTTCAATCCCGGGCGACAGTGCCCGCCACGAATCCGCCGAATCCCTTCTTCGACCAGGCGCCGATTATTCTGGTCCATGGGCACAACGTCCGCCACAGTGCCTAACGCAACCAAATCAAGGAAAGAAGCCAGATTAATTTCCGCGTGGTGAGCAAACCAGCCCTTGCTTCTAAGCTCGGTTCGAAGGACCGACAGCAGGTAAAACGCAACGCCTACCCCAGCCAGGGATTTACTGGGGAATTTGCAACCTACCTGGTTTGGGTTAACGATTGCTGCCGCGGCAGGAAGCTCGTCACCGGGTAAATGATGGTCTGTAACGACCACTGAAATTCCGAGAGTGTTTGCGTGAGCAACCCCTTCTACGCTGGCGATTCCATTATCCACGGTCACAATGACAGCCGGTTCGAACTGAACCGCAACGTCGACAATTTCAGGGGTCAACCCATAACCGAATTTGAACCTGTCCGGCACAAGATAGTTAACCTGGCGGGCACCCATCGCCCGCAGCGCAGTCACCATTAAGGTGCAACTCGTCGCTCCATCGGCGTCAAAATCACCGACAATCAGGATCGACGAGTCGGACTCCAGTGCATCAGCAAGAATCGTTGCTGCTTCGCCGATGCCAAGAAAAGAATCAGGGGCCAACAGTCCTTTAAGGGAGTGATCAAGATCATCAGCCTTGAGCACACCACGTGAAGACAAAATCCTGGCGAGAAGCGATGACGTAAAACTTAACGGCTGCTGGCCTTCCCGTCGAACAATCCGTTTTGTCATTTAATCTCGCCAGGTTTGCAAACGTCGCTTTAACTACAGGTTGGAAACGCGGATCATTGAGACTTTCGACGTCACTGCTTCATTTGCTTCAATCTCGCTAATCGCATCCACCATTTCAGACTCCAGCACTTCATCTGTCAGTATGACGATTTGCGCATCCCCCCGCCTTGCATCTTTCTGAATGAGGGCTTCAATACTGACCCTATGCCGGCTGAGTATGGTTGACACATTCGCCATCACACCCGCCTGGTCTACAACGCCTAGTCTCAGGCAATAGGAGGACTTGACCTTCTCTATGGGAAGAATATCCGTTGGCGCGAGCGATGCAAACCCAAGATCGGGAAGTTTGCCGCCTCGTACAATATCGATGATATCGGCCATAACTGAAGATGCTGTCGGCCCGGCTCCAGCTCCAGCTCCGTAATACATAGTGGAGCCGGCCGCATCCGAACCAACCATCACTGCGTTCATCACCCCATTTACCTGAGCAAGCATCTGGTCTTTCTCCACCAGGGTGGGGTGAACACGTAGCTCAAGGCCATCACCGGATTGACGCGCAATGCCGAGATGCTTGATGCAGTAGCCCAACTCACTAGCAAACTTGATATCGTCTGCGCTGATTGCAGATATCCCCTCGGTGTACATTGCGCTGAAATTGAGCGGAACACCGAAGGCTATCGCCGCAAGAATCGTAAGCTTGTGCGCTGCGTCTATGCCCTCGACATCGAAAGTCGGGTCTGCTTCTGCGTATCCAAGCGCCTGTGCTTCAGCAAGTACATCATCGAACGAACGGTTACTGCCCTCTCGTGACATCTCAGTGAGAATGAAGTTGGTGGTGCCGTTAATAATGCCTGCTACCCACTCAATGGTGTTGCCAGCAAGGCCTTCGCGAATTGATTTAACGATGGGTATACCACCCGCTACAGCAGCTTCATAGTGAACCGAAACACCTGCTTGTTCAGCTGCCGAAAATACCTCATCGCCATGCAACGCTATTAAAGCCTTATTCGCGGTAACAATATGTTTACCGTTCGAAATAGCCTGCATAACGAGGTCCTTCGCGACATCTGTGCCACCGATCAGCTCGACCAATACATCAACATCGGGGTTATTCGCCACCTCGAAGATATCTCGGGTAACGTTGGTAGAACTAAGATCACAATCGGGATGATCACGACGACAACCAACCTGCGAGAGAA
>JABGVY010000212.1 GCA_018645845.1 Gammaproteobacteria bacterium
ATATCGCTGGTCACCATGGTGTCCTTTATTGGCTTAGTGCTTGGCGTGATGGCGCTTGTTGTTGTTGTTTCTGTGATGAACGGTTTTGACCGTGAACTCAAGCAACGCATTTTGGGTGCAGTGCCACACGTGACAGTATCGAACGTTGCAATTAGTGAGTTGGAAGCGGAACTGGATGGCTTTTCTGTCAAATCTATTACCCCATTTCAGGAATCGCAACTGTTGATACTTACGGGAAGAGGGAGTCATCTGGTCACCGTGTACGGTATTAATCCGGAGACTGAAAAAGGGGCGTCAATTTTGGGTCAGTCGATGGTTAGTGGTGAGCTAGAAGATCTTCGGGGGCCGGATCTTGAACTGATGTTGGGGCAGTCAATAGCACGGCGATATGGGCTGGTTATTGGAGAGAGTATCAGTCTGGTTGTACCGGCCATTAGTTCTAACGGTGGCACCGTAAAACCCCGTTTGTATCGTGCGCAACTGGTGGGAACGCTCTCTATGGGTTCGGAGCTCGATCATCGCCTGGGTTTAATGCACTTGCCTGACCTGCAGAAGGTGGCTGGCGAAAATCAAGTGATGCGTATAACGCTGGATGACATTTTTAAGGCGCCGCTGGTGGAGCAACAGCTTCAGGGTTCAGGTTATCCGGTGACGAGCTGGACTGACCAGTTTGGTGATTTCTTTCGGACCGTCCGTATGGAGAAAATAATGATGTTCGTATTATTGTCTTTTGTTGTCGCCATTGCGTCATTCAGTATTGTTTCTGGTGTGACAATGATGGTTGCCACGAAGAGACGCGATATCGCTGTGCTCAGAACGATGGGTTTATCTGAGTGGGGTGTTTTCAGAATATTTCTTGTTCAGGGCGTTGGCATCGGTGGGGCGGGCGTATGTACTGGCTTGTTGCTGGGCGTACCGCTTGCTTTTAATATCCCATCGGTCATGTCATTCGTCGATTCGGTAATTGGGTTCAGTATTGTCGAAGGAACATATTTCAGCGAGATACCCAGCGATGTCAGGCCCTTGGACATTGTTGTTATTGCGATCGTTACATTTACCATTAGTTTTGTCGCGACGCTGTATCCTTCCTATCGGGCGACTAAACTACACCCAGCACAAGTTCTCCAATACGAGTAGTTTTCAGGGTTCGATGGCTTTTGATTCGCTGCGTCTGCGGGCGTCAAGTTTTCTCAGTTTGTACCGGGCTATGCGCCAGCGATAGTACAGTTGAATCACTATAAAACCAGTGATTCCAAAAGCAAGACCACAGGCCAGTGCTCCAACGATGAGCGGCTGCCAAATGATGCTGAGTTGGTCGATGAACCATTGTAAACTCGGGTTGAGCAGCGTTATTTCCTGGTCGGTACCAAGAATCCATAAACCCACCCGGTAGGCAAAATACATCATAGGACCGATCGTGATCGGATTGCTGATCCACACGATCAACACAGCCAGCGGAACATTGCACCTTATCCAGAAACAGAGAAGCACACAGGGCACTGTCTGGAAAAAAATGGGCAGAAAACAACAGATACTCCCGATCAGGAAACCAAAAGAGAGCGAGTGGCGGTTCATGTGCCAGAGATTAGGTTCAAGAAGCAGGTGCCGCAAAAAACGCAGCGCGCGTATTTCCGCGATCTGTTCGCTGGTGGGTAAATGCTTCTTCAGGTTCATAATGTTTCGAAGGTGGCGATAGGCTTATTATGCAGGTTTTGGGCTAGCCATGAAGGCGAATGAGCACATCTAGTCAGGTTAATGCCTTGTTTATTTCGGGATCTATACTACTTATGGACGCGACTTGAGTAGCTAACCTTCTGTTCCATGGTTGGGTTAGCGCTGTCAATGACCTTTGGTGGAGTGGTTATTTTACACCTTCCACAGTTACCCGATTTGGGTATGCTTTCCGGGCTTGTTCCCGCGGCGATATTTGGCCTCACTCTGCCTCGATTACGGGCACTGAGCGGGTTTGCGCTGGGTCTTTGGCTGACGGCTGCAACCGCTACTCGGGAGATAGATCTTCGTATTCCAACGGGTAAGCAAGCTGAAATGGTGGTGCTCGGAAGGGTGACGGGCCTGCCATCCTTTAGTGACAAAGTGCATAGGTTTCAATTTAGGGTGATGGAGGGGGACCTGGCGGGACGGCGACTTCGTCTTAGCTGGCGCGCGCCTGGGCCTGAACTGATGCCAGGCCAATGGTGGAAGTTCACCGTTCGCATAAAAGCGCCATCCGGCTCGCTTAACTTTGGCATCTTCGATTACGAGGCATGGTTGTTCCTGAAGCGAATCCACGGAACCGGATATGTGTTGGTATCTCCTGCACCCGAGTTAATTGATGATGATGCCGCGTTGGTCGACAGAATTCGTTACAAGGTCCGGGAGAGCCTGCGTTTGATAGTGCGCAAAGATAGTATCGGTACTTTTCTTGCCCTGTCTCTCGGAGATACCAGCCAGTTAGAGCGCACGCATTGGGACATATTAAATCGTACCGGCACCACCCACCTGCTGATAGTTTCGGGCCTTCACATAGGCTTGATCGCCTCGATCTGTTTTCAGGTTTTTCGTTTTCTGGGAGTCGGTATATTTCGCGTGACTTTCTTGACCGTGGTTTTCACCGCCGCATATGCGCTACTGGCTGGGTGGGGGCTGCCTGTTCAGCGGGCCTTTGTCATGACTTTGGTTTTTCTTCTGTGCCTGTACTTTTCACGTTACGTGTTGCTTCCCTTCCAACTCGCTGTCGCTTGTCTCTGCGTGGTGATCCTGGACCCCTTGGCAACATTGGGAAATGGGTTTTGGTTTAGTTTTGGTGCTGTAAGCGCATTATTGCTGGCATTGTCAGGTCGAGTCGAAGACAGGAGAGGCCTTACACGGTGGATATCTGCTTCTCTTCAGGCTCAGTGGGTCGTCTTTCTGTGTCTGTTGCCGGTGCTCGGGTTTGCGAATTTTCAATTGCCTTTGGGGTCGATGCCCGTCAACCTCATTGCGATTCCTGTTGTTGGTATGCTGCTTGTACCACTATTGCTGGCTTCACTACTGGTGGTAGCTGTTTTTCCACCATTAGGGCAGAGCCTATTGGGACTGTGCAGTCTGCTGGTGACCATGCTATGGAGTTTCCTGGAGACAGCGGCCACGTTGGACCTGGTGGCTGGCGTTCGGCAATTCGCGCTGATCAGTTGCCTTGTTTCTCTGGCGGGAATCACTATTTTGCTAGCACCTCGTGGGCTGATACCGCGATGGCCTGGACTCTTGCTATTTCTGGTCATTTTGGTACCTGTCCGGGAACTCAATGAAGGAGATCTCCGCCTGACATTCCTGGATGTCGGACAGGGGTTAAGCGTATTGTTGGAATCCGCACACAGCCTTCAGTTATATGACACCGGGCCAACCTATGGCACGACGTTCAGTGCGGCAAGACAGATGGTAATCCCATCGATACGGCGCGCCGGAGGAAGAGACGTTGAGCATCTGATCATTAGCCATAAAGACAACGATCACGCTGGCGGGCTGCTGGATATTCTGGAAAAAGTACCTGTTGGGCGCGTTATTCGACATGGCAATTGCACCAAAGAATGGATATCGGATAACGTGAAATTCAGGACATTTTCTGTGCTTGCCGATCACTTGGGAATGCTAACCTCAGAAAATGATCGTTCCTGCCTGCTCTCGATCAAAACCCACCAGTTTCAGGTGCTTTTAACGGGAGATATTGAGGCCAGAGCAGAGTACGCTTTACTGGCTTTTGAGTCTGGTGCAGTCGACGTCATGTCAGTTCCCCACCATGGAAGCAACTCTTCGTCGACTCCCGCTTTGTTGAATAGGCTGCAACCGAAGCTCGCGGTTGTTTCCAGCGGGTTTCAGAACCGTTTCAACCATCCTGATCCCGTTGTTATGGATCGTTACCTGAAAAGGTCTGCCTTGATATTAAATACTGCATCGAGTGGGGCTGTAGAAGTCTTGTTTTCCCGAGAGGGTTATCGGGTCAGCGAGGCCCGACGAAATCGCAGAAGGATCTGGCGAAGATAGGACCGGCGTTCGGCAAAGAGCTTGGCGCATGACATGGCTTTCACTTGGCGCTCTAACTCTGTAATCTCCACGCCTTTCTTTTCTGATAGCCACCACATCATGCTTATTGATTCTGTACTGGAACATCTTGATCTCGAGCAAATCGAGACGAATTTATTTAGAGGCATGTCAGAGGAGCTAGGATCATCCAGGGTGTTTGGTGGTCAGGTGATTGGTCAGGCGCTTATAGCAGCACTTCGCACGATCGATGGCCGACCCTGTCACTCTCTCCATGGATATTTTCTCAGGCCGGGGGATCCTTCGATTCCTATCATTTACGAAGTTGATAGAATTCGGGACGGTAAAAGTTTTACCACCAGGCGAGTTATTGCCATTCAGAAAGGAGAGGCAATTTTCAACATGTCGGCGTCTTTTCAGGTTTTTGAAGATGGGCTGTCCCATCAGATCGATATGCCTGATGTCCCTCGTCCGGATGACCTTCCAGGTGAGGAAGAGATGTTCGAGAAACGTAAAAAAGACATGACGCCCGAAATGATCACAATGATGAAAAGGGATCGCCCGGTGGAGATGAAGCGCGTCGAGGATATCGACTACCTCAACCCGGTAAAAAGTGACCCTGTGCAGCATATCTGGTTTAAGTCCAAGAAAAAGCTCGCTGATGATCCGGCGCAACACCAATGCCTGCTGGCATACGCGTCGGATATGGGGTTATTAAGTACTGCGACTTTGCCTCATGGAATGTCCTTTATGACCGGCTTGATGACCGCAAGCCTGGATCACTCAATGTGGTTTCATAGGGATTTCCGGTTTGACGAGTGGACCCTGATTGCCATGGATAGTCCCACGGCGGGAGGCGCCAGAGGTTTTAACCGAGGCAATATGTTCACCGAAGACGGTCGGTTGATCGCCTCAGTGGCCCAGGAAGGATTAATGAGGCTGATTAAGCGGGGATGATATTAATGCTGATCGACAAGACCTTTAATAGCGGATAATAGTTGATTATTTTCCTCTTGGGTTCCAACACTGATTCTAAGCTTGTCACCTAGTCGTGCAGCGTTGAAGTATCGAACCAGAATTTGCCTTTCTTTCAGTTGTTGGTAAAGCTCCGCGGCGCCAGAATTGATCGACTCCGGGATGGTGGCGAGTAAAAAGTTGGCCTGGCTTTCAGCACATATAATGCCGAGTTCGTGGAGCTGTACCTTTAGCCGGTTACGCTCAATGATGACTTTTCGCCAGTTTCCACGCACATAATCCTGGTCTGCGATCGCCGCCTCCGCGATTAGCTGGCTGATGAAGTCAAGGTTATAGCTGTCTCTCGTTTTGTTGAGCATCGGCTCAATTAGCGAGTGATCAGCGAGGCCGTATCCAAATCGTAGTCCTGCGAGCGAGTATCCTTTACTGAGCGTACGCAGAATTACCAGGTTGTCGTGCTGTTTAATCAGTTGGGAGGTTTGATAATCGTGGTCTACAAAGTTGATATAGGCTTCATCTAATAGAAGAATCGAATTGAGTTCGGATGCAAGGTTGGAAACCTGGTCGATCGGCATTAGGACGCCGGTAGGTGCATGCGGATTCACCAAAAATGTCAGCTTCACCTTTGCGTCGTTCATGCTCTGTGCAAACTCTGCAGGCAGGCTCCAGTCGGCCATAAGAGGCATTTCAACGATGGGGCAATTCTGAATCTGCGCCAGAACCGGATAGAGCGAATAGGTGGGGTCTGTCATGCCAATTTTCTCACCCGGGTCAACAAAGGTCGTGATGACTAGTCTCAGGAGTTCGTCTCCACCGCGGGTTGCGATGACATTTCCCGGATCCAGGCCGTGAAGTTCTGCAGCCAGTTGCCGAAATTTTTGGGCGGTTGCCGGTGGATAGCGCCGGAGTGATTCAGGGTTAAACTGGCGCAATACCTCACTGACCTGGGGTGAAGGTGGGTAGGGGTTTTCGTTGGTGTTTAACTTTATAACCAGCTCATTATCCGGTTGTTCACCGCTGGTGTAACCTGCCATTCGGCGAATATTTTCTCGTTCAAAGTTCATTCTGTTAACCGTTATTAGCTGTCGAAAGGTTGGTAGCTGATGTCTAGGATGAAAAGTTCTGTGTTACCGGCCGGGAGTTCCACTAGGGCGGTCGACTTCTTTTTCTTACCGATCAGGCTTTTCGCCATCGGTGAATTTAGGCTGATCCAGCCGAGCTTAGTATCGAGTTCGTCTGCGCCGACGATACGGAGTTCCGAGATTTCACCGTGCTCATTTTCCAGCCTGACCCATGCGCCGAAATAAACCGTGTCTTGAAGGTCAGGTACGCGATCCACTATTTCCAGGTTGTCGAGCCTTTTGGTCAGGTAGCGGATTCTCTTATCGATTTCGCGAAGCCTTTTCTTGCCGTAAATATAATCGGCATTTTCACTTCGGTCGCCAAGCGCGGCTGCCGCGCTTACCTGCCTTGTTACCTCGGGCCGAGTGACCCTCCAAAGATTGTCTGCCTCGTCTCGCAGGTTCCTCGCGCCCTGTGGTGTGATATAAACTTTTCCTGTCATTGGCTGGTGCTCAGTGCTTCAAAAACAATGTAGGCCCATACAATACCGACCATGGCGAGCGAAATCATCACGGCAGCAGAGCCATAGTCTTTCGCCAGCTTAGAGAGTTCGTGATACTCAGTTCCGATTCGATCGATTGCTGCCTCAACGGCGGAGTTGAGTAACTCGACCGATAAGACTAAACAACAGGCGCACAGCAGTCCGACAGCCTGGCCCAGTGAGCTGGACAGGTACACACCGGACGGCAGAAGAAGCGCGAAAGCCATCAGTTCCTGCCTAAAAGCGGATTCATGCCGAAATGCACTCTTCAGACCAGCAAGGGAAAAACGCGTGGAGTTTACCAAGTGCGTCAGTCCCGTGTTGGTTTTCTTGTTAAACGTGGTACTTTTATCAGCGTGTTTGGTTGTCATGGTGTCTATTCTGTCAGAGCTCGTTTGCAGAGACCTAGTTTAGGCAAATTCGCGCTTGAATCGACCTTAAATGGCCCCACTATTTAGTAGGTATGCAAAATATACAGGATGACCAGACGTGAGAATTGACAAATTCACCGCCAAACTTCAACAAGCGCTCTCGGATGCCCAGTCCCTTGCTGTTGGTCGTGATCATAACAGCCTTGCGCCGGTGCACCTCGTGCAAACGTTACTGCGTCAACAGGGTGGGTCAGTAAAACCAATTCTCACCCAGATGGGTGTAGAAACGGTCGCGCTGGAGCGTGAACTCGATCTGCTGATAGATCGCCTTCCCCAGATCAAGGAAAACCTTGGTGATCTGCAGATGTCACCTGAACTGGGCAAGTTACTTAATCTGGCAGACAAAAATGCTCAACGCAGTGGCGATCAGCTTATTACCAGTGAAATGGTTCTTTTGGCTGCCGCTGATGACCGAAGTGGGATTGGGGAGCTTTTTTCCAAATTGCAGATCCACAAAGAATCGCTGGCGCGTGTGATTGAACAGATGCGTGGTGGTACCGCCGTTGATGACCCGAATGCAGAGGACACCCGGCAAGCTCTCGATAAGTACACGGTTAACCTGACCCAACTAGCAGAGCAGGGAAAGCTTGACCCTGTAATCGGACGGGATGATGAGATCAGACGAACCATTCAGGTACTGCAGCGACGAACCAAAAACAATCCGGTTCTGATTGGCGAACCCGGTGTTGGTAAGACCGCTATTGTCGAAGGGCTGGCACAGCGAATTATTAATGGCGAAGTACCTGAAGGATTACGCAATAAGATAATTTTGGCGCTTGATATGGGTACGCTCGTCGCCGGGGCAAAATTTCGTGGTGAATTTGAGGAGCGCTTGAAAGCTGTATTGAATGAACTGTCAAAGGCCGAGGGTCAGGTCATCTTGTTTGTGGATGAACTGCATACAATGGTTGGCGCCGGTAAAGCAGAAGGCGCGCTAGACGCCGGTAATATGCTAAAGCCAGCGCTCGCCAGGGGTGAGCTTCATTGTGTTGGCGCTACTACGCTGGATGAATATCGTGAATATATTGAAAAAGATGCTGCACTGGAACGCAGGTTCCAGAAAGTCCAGGTTGATGAGCCCAATGTCGACGATGCTATCGCCATTCTTAGAGGCCTCAAAGAACGGTATGAGGTGCATCATGGTGTAGACATCACAGATCCAGCCATCATCGCCGCGGCCCAGCTTTCTTACCGATATATTACGGACAGACAGCTCCCCGATAAAGCGATCGACCTGGTCGATGAGGCGGCAAGTTTAATCCGCATGGAAATGGACTCCAAACCTCAAGAGATGGATCGTCTGGAAAGAAGGCTGATCCAGTTCAAGATTGAACGCGAGGCACTCAAGAACGAGGAAGACGAGGGGTCCAGGCAGCGATTGGAAAAGCTTGATTCCGACATTGAGGAACTGGAAAAAGAGTATGCGGACCTCGATAGTGTCTGGAGCGCAGAAAAAGCAGCGCTTCATGGAGCGCAGCAGGTTAAGGAAGGTCTTGAACAGGCGAAACTGGATTTTGAATCAGCGCGGCGCGCGGGTGACCTGACCAAAATGTCTGAGCTTCAATATGGCGCTATCCCAGATCTGGAGAAGCAGCTTGAGATCGCCCACTTTGCGGACAGCTCACCTATGACCTTACTCCGAAATCGGGTGACCGAAGAGGAAATCGCAGAAGTTGTCTCAAAATGGACAGGCATACCTGTTTCAAAAATGATGGAAGGGGAGCGCGCCAAACTACTCGCCCTTGAAGATGAGCTTCACAAACAGGTGATTGGTCAGGATGAAGCAGTAGCAGCTGTGTCCAATGCTATCCGTCGCTCGCGCGCGGGCCTGTCAGATCCTGGCAGACCTAATGGATCGTTCCTGTTCCTCGGCCCAACCGGCGTCGGTAAAACTGAACTCTGTAAAGCGCTCGCAAGGTTCCTGTTTGATACAGAAGATGCCTTGGTTCGTATCGATATGTCTGAGTTTATGGAGAAGCATTCTGTTGCCAGGTTGATTGGTGCACCCCCGGGGTATATCGGATACGAGGAAGGGGGCTTTCTGACGGAAAGTGTCAGGCGCAGGCCCTATTCAGTCATCCTGCTGGATGAAATCGAAAAAGCGCACCCTGACGTCTTCAACATTTTGTTACAGGTACTGGACGACGGCAGATTGACCGATGGCCATGGAAGGACGGTCGATTTTAGGAATACCGTCCTGGTGATGACGTCCAACCTGGGCTCAGACCTGATCCAGACAATGCCGGACAGTGGATATGACGAGATGAAATCTGCCGTGATGAATGTTGTAACGACAGCTTTTCGTCCCGAATTCATAAACCGAGTCGATGATGCGGTTGTATTCCATTCCCTTGGGAAGGAGCAGATTAAGCGCATTGCCCACATCCAGCTGGAAATTCTCCAGCGAAGGGTCAACGAAGCCCGGATTGATCTGCAGTTTGACGAGGACTCGCTGGCGTTTCTCGTTGAGGCAGGCTACGACCCTGTGTACGGTGCCAGGCCTTTAAAGCGAGCGATTCAGCAATACGTGGAGAACCCGTTGGCAGAGGCAATCCTGTCTGGTGATTACGTAGGGGGAGACCAGATTCGGGCCAGCACGGCTGATAAGAGCATAGTTTTCGCTAAAAGCTAAAAAGTACTGTACATAAACACAGTTATTATGTACTGTGTGTTTATCCAGTAGTTTGGTCGAATGCTCGTAGGCAAGCACTTAGGCAAGCACTGATGAAGATCAAGAAAGATCAAAAAAGATCAAGAAAGACTGAGAAAGACTGGGAAAGACTGAGAAAGGTGACGCGCATGAAATCACGAATAGCAAAAGCAAAAACAACAGCAAAAACGAGAACGAGAACGAGAACAAGAACAAGAACAAGAACAAGAACAAAAGCTGCTTTGTTAAAGTCCACGTTGTCAAAGACAGCGCCAAAAGGCGATGCGTCGGAGAGTTACGATGCAAGTTTACTGGGTGCTGACGACAGTACCCGATTAACGCTGGTTGAGTTGAAGCTGCCGGTAACTGCAGCAGCCCCCCAAAACGCTGTCCAGGCAAAGTATCATTCGGTCCTCGCAATGGAAGCCGCCAGAAAAATGGGCAGGTCACGCCAGAAGCTAAGAACTGGCCAGGAAGTGTGTCACCACCTGAAGATGATGCTTGCGAGTGACCCGTCTCCCAGAGAGTCTGTACTGCGGAAAGAGGCTGCTTGTGCAGAACCCCAGTTCCGATTGGGGTTCTGAACGGTCTGTTTCTGTACTAGGGGCCTGTATCTAGCGGTTTCTTAGTAACCTGCAATAAGACAGGTCAAGAGTGGCAGCGATATCTAAGCTCCTGCGGTTACACGGGTAGCCACTCCGAACCCATTCGTCATGTGTTACCCCGCCGGTGCGTCATTTAAAGTATTTTGGCCGCTGTTATCCGTCCCGATACCCTCGTTGACCAGTGCGGAGTCCAGCGCCATATGTATACGTTGTTTCCACAAAGTTCTCCAAGGTCAACCAATAGACAGCCTGTGAAGACTGACGGGCGCATGAGATAATCACATAGGGTTGTGTCTAAACCCATATTGTCTGCAAGGGCTTTCACAGGGTTCCCTTGGAAATGACGGAATTATTGTTGACGCTACAGCGTTAAGCAATAAAAGCAGGTTATTTCCTGGTTCATTAAGGTAGGGTGCACGCGTATAAATAAAGGTAATGGTAGATCGCCGTGAGTCGTCGTGAATAACTCAGAGATGATAGACGTCTGCGTAGTGGGGGCGGGCGTTATAGGCCTTGCAATAGCTCGGGAACTGGCGATTTCCGGAAAAGATGTTCTGGTGCTGGAGCAGGGACC
>JABGVY010000304.1 GCA_018645845.1 Gammaproteobacteria bacterium
AATCACGACTTATTTTCCTCCAACCCGAGGTAACCAGTGCCCGGCAACACGGTTGAAGAAATACTTGAAGATTTTCGTCAGGGAAAGATGGTCCTTATGATGGACGACGAAAATCGCGAGAACGAAGGCGACCTCATCATCGCTGCTGACGTGACTACGCCTGAACACATTACCTTTTTTGCCAGGCATGCCTGCGGCCTGATATGCCTGACCGTCACTGAAGAAAGAGCCCAGCAACTTAAAATACCTCTGATGGTAGACAACAACGGCTCAATGCACGAAACCAACTTCACTGTTTCTATAGAGGCTGCAGAAGGGATAACGACTGGCATATCCGCAGCTGACAGAGCTAAGACCGTTCGAACTGCCGTCGCGAAAAATGCTCGAGCAGAAGATCTGGTCCAACCAGGCCATATATTCCCCCTCATTGCCAAGCGCGGCGGTGTGTTGACTCGCGCCGGGCATACCGAAGCGGGTTGCGACCTGGCTCGAATATCGGGTTATGAGCCTGCCTCGGTGATCGTTGAGGTCATGAATGAGGATGGCACCATGGCCCAACGGCCGGAACTGGAAGTGTTCGCCGAGAAACACGGTATCAAAATCGGCACCATCGCCGACCTCATCCAATATCGAAATCTGTACGACACGACTATTGAACGAATCGATACCAAGCAGGTAACAACGCATCAAGGAGAGTTCGAACTCCATACCTACAAGGATAATATTTCTGAATGTGTCCATTACGCCCTGGTAAAGGGCGAAATTAGCGAGGAACAACCCTGCCTGGTCCGGGTACAGGTACTTAATACCCTCAGAGACATACTTAATACAACGCGACCCGGGCACGAAAGCACCTGGTCGCTATCAGATTCAATGAGTCACATCGCCGAAGCAGGATCCGGTGTCGTGGTACTGGTTGGACAAGAGTTTCACCAGGCCGATGAGTTGAGTCATATACAGTATTTCCCCGAGGTCCCACCGGTCCAGCGCCATACCAATGAGGCTGGAGGTTATCGGGTAGTGGGTACCGGGTCCCAGATACTCAGGGATGTCGGGGTGAGTAAGATGCGTCTTCTCAGCTCACCGACCCGATTTAATGCAATTTCTGGATTTAACCTTGAAGTCGTTGAATTTATTGAAAAAAATAAAACAGTTTAGCGTTGTCGCAAGCCTCGTCCTGGCAAGCCTTTGGGTAACGCTGGGCAACGCCCCCTGTTACGCTGATACGGCGCCCTCTGACGTCGTGACAGCTTTTCACCAGGCACTCACCACCGCTATGAAAAGCGGGTCCTATCAGAACAGGCTGAGCGTTGTTGAACCGGCGGTAACCAGTCACTTCCAAATTCACACCATCGCACGAATATCACTGGGACGACATTGGCGTTCGCTTAACGCTGAAGATCAAGCCGGTTTCCTGCTCCTGCTGAAAGATCTGGTCACCTCGACCTATGCTTCACGATTTAAAGAAGACAGTGGGCAGGTTTTCAGCATCAGGGCCACTGAACCCATCGCAACGAACCGCAAACGGGTAAAGTCGATACTCGAAACCAGCACAGAAATCGTCACTCTCGACTACCAGTTACAGCAAGAGGACGGCATCTGGAGGATTTACGACATTGTTGCCAATGGGGTCAGTGACCTGTCGCTAAAGCGCTCAAATTACTCTGCTATGTTCAAAAAAGGTGGCCTTGAGTCAGTCCGGCAAGACATATTGTCTAGTATCGCGGCCAATGCGTTAGCACAAGAAGAATAGTTCATGTTAACCCCCTTCTTAACCGCCTGGATTACCTGGATATCGAATCGCGCTAGTCTGATTATGACGGTCACGATACTCCTGACCATCGGTGCCGGTTACTACGCTATCACAGCGTTTAGCATGAATTCAGATAACTCCCTTCTCATCCGCCAGGATACGCACTGGAAACAGGTGAACAAGGCGTTCCTAAAGACCTTTCCTCAATATGACCAAAACACCTTTGTCGTTGTCAGCGGCGACAAACCGAACCAGGTGTCGATAGTCGCAAGGCACCTTGCCAGCAAGATAAGGGAAAATGACAGTGTGTTTCGAACGGTGTACAGCCCGGCATCCAGCCAGTTCGCCCAGGAGCACGCCCTGCTCTATCTTGCTCCGGATACCCTAAACGACACGATCTCGAAACTTGCCGATGCGCAGCCTTTCTTGACCGCTGTCGCGACCGATGACTCTCTTCGTTCAGTACTAGAACTGGTACTCGATGCCCTGAATTCAGACGAACCCCTGCCAACGGGATTTATCCGCATGCTGGATGCCCTGAGTTCGACTGCAGAACAGGCACTGACGGGCGACGCAAAGCCCGTTTCGTGGAGAGATGAACTTTTTCAGGTCGAGGACGATACTTTCTATCAGGTCATTTTTATTCAAGGACAGCAAAACTTTGGGGAAGACCTACCCAATGCGAGGATCATTGAGGCGCTACAATCAACCATCTCTGGTCTCTCACACCCGTATCGCGAAGATGTGACCATTCGCCTGACGGGGCAAGTGCCACTGGAACACCAGGAGATTGTGAGCGCACTGGACAGCGCCCAACTTGCCGGAACCCTGGCTATGGTTATTCTGGCCTTCGTGCTGGCCTGGGGCATTCGCTCCGTGTGGATTGTCGCAGCGGTCTATCTAACCATGATTATCGGGCTGATCTGGACTGCCGCTTTTGCCATGATCGCGATTGGTCAGTACAACACAATCTCTATCATTTTCCTGGTGATGTTTATTGGCCTGGGTGTCGATTTCGCGGTCCACCTGTGCCTCAAATTCCAGGAAGCCCGGCTCCGCCTTGATAAAATGAGCGCGTTGATTGAAACCGGCACTGAGCTTGGCCCTGCCATCATGTTGTGTGGTGTCACTTCCGCTGTTGGCTTTCTCGCTTTTGTACCAACGGAATACATCGGCCTTGGTGAGATGGGCATCATTTCAGGCGGCGGCATGATCATAGCGGTTGTGTTGAGTCTTACCCTGATTCCAGCCTTTTTCGCAGTATCCGGTGATCCACGCCCTGCGACCGAAGTTTCCTTCGCCAGCCTGCTATCGCGAGCCGTCGCCAAAAACTCGAAACGGACCTCATACATCACATTTGGCGCAGCGGTAGTTCTGGCCTTGATTGCAACCCAGGCCCAGTTCGACTACAGCACACTGTCTCTAAAGGACCCCAAATCTGAGGCCATGGCGACCTTAGTCGAGCTTCAACGTGAAGACATCATCACTGATTTCGCTTTAACCTACGTGGCCAATGACCTGGACGCGGCTAACGATACCCGGGAGGCACTCGAAGGACTGGCGGTTGTTTCAGAAGTAAAAACGCCCACGGACTATCTCCCGATAGACCAGGAGGAGAATCTCTACATTCTGGAAGACGCGCGATTTTTCCTGGATTCATTGTTTGCACCACCACCGCCCCCCGTTCCCTGGGGAGACGAAGATTTACTGCTCATGCTTTCCAGCATTAGCAGCAGTTTGCAGAACACACTACAAAACCCTGTTCCAGGGCCAGGTATTAGCAGCAACAATTCTGAACTAGAGGTTTCCCTAACCCGGTTACAAAAGGCTGTTAGCGACCTGCAAGAAGCATCTTCGGATACCCGAGCGCTCTATTCTGAGCTGATTGTGCCACCTATAAAACGCGAAATTGAGTGGCTCAAGACAGCCCTGGAGCCCGAACAGGTGACGCTGGAGCGCCTGCCGGTGGCACTACAAGAACGGCTGGTAGCCAAAGACGGCAGAGCCGTTGTGTCAATCACGCCTGAGGAGGACGTTGTACCGGTCGAGGCCCTGCGCCGGTACACGACAGACGTGATGGCTGTGGTACCAGAAATCACTGGCAGACCAGTTCTTGACCTGGGAATCGGAGATATTGTTATCACCGCCTTCCAGACCGCCATTCTGATTGCAGTCTCGATGATATTTCTGATTCTCCTGATTACTCTGCGTAGCCTGGTGGATGCGATCCTCGTTTTCATTCCGCTGGTCATGACCGCAATGCTGACATTAAGTGTTTCTGTGCTGATTGGCCTGCCGCTCAACATGGCGAATGTTGTTGTTATCCCCTTGATATTTGGACTAGGGGTAGATAACGGCATTCATATCGTGAAGAGGTTCCACCAATCGAGGAGTGTCGAAGCGCTGGTACATTCCAGTACTCCTAAGGCTGTGTTCCTGAGTAACCTAACAACGCTTGGCACCTTCTGCGCGCTCAGTTTTTCTTCCCATCAGGGAATTTACTCAATTGGCATACTGCTCACCATCGCGTTAACCAGCCTGATTTTCCTAACCCTGGTGTCACTACCCGCACTACTGGCAACATTTTCAAGCCCTCGGCCGATACTCGCTAAAGAACAAACGGTATAAACGCCTTCCTGTCCTTGGGGTAATCGGCAAACTGTTCCCGATACCAGCGATGGTGGCTGATCGCTCGTGGCAACAGGTTCGCAATTGTCCACAAGAGAAATACCCACGCTGCTGGCGAAAGTGTCATCAACGCCCACCCAAACCACTGCACAGTCTCTCCAAGGTAGTTGGGTGAGCTAACATAGCGGTAAAAGAATCCCCGGGGAATCTGGTAATCATCAGAGGCATCCGATCGAAGAGCAGCTAGCATGCGGTCTGACCGCTTCGTTATGTAGTATCCCTGGGCAAACAAAAGCAACCCTGCGATAAAGTTCCA
>JABGVY010000575.1 GCA_018645845.1 Gammaproteobacteria bacterium
ACAGGGTCAATCAATCGAATCGGGACCGGTAACAGTTGCTTCGGGTAAATTTGTTATCGCTGATGACTTGTCACTCACCGGTTCTGCAGATGGCGTTGCATTTGCTCGTTGGTGTGCGCAGGTGGTTTTGGTTGCCGAAGGACCTGACGGTTTGAAGTTGTGCAGAGTGCCAGCGTCGGATTTCGAGATCGTTCAGAAAAACAGTGTTGCGGGGGAGCCTCGCGATGCTATTAGTGTCAATTGCAAGGTGGCAGCAGAGTCGGTCTTTAGTGTAGATTCCCAGATGCCTGAAAGAATCAGGTTAATGGGTGCGGCACTGCGCGCCTTGATGATTTCCGGCGCGCTCGAATCTGTTCTGGAGATGACAGTCCAATATTCCACCGAGCGCCTGCAGTTTGGCAGGCCAATATCAAAGTTCCAGGCAATTCAGCAACAGATCGCGATTCTTGCCGGTGAAGTAGCAGCATGCCAAATGGCCAGCCACTTTGTGGTTGATTCGTTTTCGACTCTGGGCGAAATGGATATTGCGATAGGTAAAGCAAGAATAGGGGAAGCCGTCTCAATCTGTACGGATATAGCGCACCAGGTGCATGGGGCGATGGGGTACACGCTGGAGCATTCACTCAATCACCGGACCCGCCGTTTGTGGAGTTGGCGTGAAGAGTACGGGAATGAACGTGAATGGCAAAAGCTAGTGGGGCGGCATTTCGCTGCTCAAGGGGCAGATAAACTCTGGGATAGCATGACGGCTTTGTAGGCCCGGTGTTGTTGTCGCCGCTTCGCGGGCCAGGGCCAGAAGCCTCGATAAGCCGCTGTCAGTGATTCCCCGAAAGGGCGGTGGGTTTAAGATAAACTGAAACCTGAGTCTACTGACGGAGCAGGCGTATCGCATTTCACCTGGTCTGTATCAATCATCCGGATCATTGCTGCAAGTACTGAACGTGCAGCGGCGCCATATAGTCTGGGGTCAGTCTCTGTATACATCACAGGCACCATTTTCTTGATGTCTGTATATCCCTCGCCCAGGCATTTCAGGATCTGTCTTTCCCTGTCTAGCCGATGATCAATAAATGCCTGGACAAAGTTTTTAACATCCCTGATACAGGTGCCGTGAGTAGGCCAGTAGATTTCATCGTCCCGCAGTAACAGTTTTTCCAGACTCGAAATGTAGCTAGTCATATCTCCATCTGGGGGGCCAATAACGCTGGTGGACCAACCCATCACGTGATCGCCGGTGAACAGGGCACTTTCTTCTTTGAGACTGAAGCAAATGTGATTCGAGGTGTGCCCAGGTGTGTAGACACATTCAACAGTCCAGCCATCACCTTCAATAACATCGCCATCGCGGACCTCAACGTCCGGGATGAACGCCATGTCGCCACCAGCTTCGATTGGAACTCCTGCCTCTATTTTACCGGCGCCATGAGGACCATATCCGTAGGTTTTTGCTCCCCAGGTTTTTTTCAGCGGAGCCGCTGCGGGGGAGTGATCGGTATGGGTATGGGTAATCAATATGTGAGTAACAGTTTCCCCTCTAAGCAGGTTTTCGAGCGCGTTGACGTGCTCTTCGATCAGTGGACCCGGGTCGATGACCGCGACATTGCCTCTGCCAATAATATAGGTGCCGGTACCATGGAATGTGAAACCACTGGGGTTGGGCGCTGTGACGCGGCGTATGAGTGGTGTCAGTTCTTCCAGCGCGCCATAGGCGTACTCGTATTCGTAGATAAACGGGATTTTCGTAGCCATGACAATCATTCTGAGTGTGAGGGTCAAAGTTTAGCAAAAAGAGACCGAGCACACATTCATGACAGGGCCCTGAAAAGCTTTTATGATGGCGAGCATCGTCTATTGTGACAAGGGCGCGATCGGCTCTTGCACTAGGGACTAAGGAGAAACATATGTCGTCCGACCTGATGTTATTTAGAAGGCTGATCGATATCGGTATTGCACTGTCAGCTGAAAAAGATACCAACAAGCTGATGGAAGTTATTTTACTGGAAGCAAAAGACATCAGTGATGCTGATGGTGGGACGCTTTATATTCGAACGAAAGAGAACACACTCGAGTTCGAAATCATGCACACTGATTCTCTCGGGGTAGCACAAGGGGGTACCAGCGGTGAGGCAATCACCATTCCGCCCGTACAGATGTTCCTAGAAGATAGTTCGCCTAATACCCAACAGATTGTCGCCAGTGCCGCTTTGTCAGGAAATACCCTTAATATCAGTGACGCTTATGATTCAACGGCGTTCGACTTTTCAGGTACCAAACGTTTTGATGTGGGAAACAACTACCGCACTAAGTCGGTACTAACGGTTCCCCTCAAGAACAGCCAGGACTATGTTATCGGCGTACTCCAGTTGTTGAATGCGCAGGCACCGGACGGGGAAGTCATTGCGTTTTCCGAGCAGATACAACCCCTGATCGAAGCCCTTGCGTCACAGGCAGCGGTCGCTTTGGATAATGCCCTATTGATGGAAGCTCAGGAAAATTTACTGGAGGCTGTTATCACGCTGATGGCCCGTGCGGTCGATGCTAAATCTCCGTATACGGGCGGGCATTGTGAGCGGGTACCGGAGCTGACCAAGATGCTCACCCGAGCAGCATGTGACTCAACTTCGGGACCCTTTACCGAGTTTAGCCTGACGGAAGAGGAGTGGTACGAATTGCACATAGGTGCTTGGCTGCATGACTGCGGTAAAGTGACGACACCTGAGTACGTGGTTGATAAGGCAACCAAGCTTGAAACGATTACAGACCGTATTCATGAGGTCAGAATGCGTTTTGAGGTAGTAAAGCTGGAACGAACTATCGCTTACCAGAAGAGAGTGATTTCCGGTTCAGGAGACCCCGAGTCCCTTAAGGCGGAGCTGGAAGAGGAGCTGAGTCGGATCGATGATGACTTCTACTTCATCTCTGAGTGCAACCTGGGCGGCGAGTTTATGGCGGATGAACTTGTAGAACGAGTGAATAAAATTGCCGCTACAACCTGGACGCGAACGCTGAGCGATCGAACGGGTGTCTCTATCGAGGAGCTTAAGCGAAAGGAGAAGGAGCCCGACTCGTCCTTGCCATGTAAGGAAGCGCTGCTGGCTGATCGTCCTGATCACCTAATAGAACACAATTCAGTGATCCACTCGGCTGACCCGGGCAATCACTATGGGTTCCAGATCGAAGTTCCCGAGAACAAGTACAACCTCGGTGAAATCTATAACCTCTGTATCTCCCGTGGGACGTTAACAGATGAAGAGCGGTTCAAAATTAACGACCACATTGTCCAGACGATTGTAATGTTGGAGAACCTGCCGTTTCCGAAACATCTTGAAAGGGTGCCAGAGATTGCAGGTGGTCATCATGAAAAAATGGATGGTACCGGATATCCGAAACGCCTCACCGGCAGCGAGATGTCAGTTCCCGCGAAGGTGATGGCGATAGCGGATGTGTTCGAGGCTCTGACGGCAGCTGACCGGCCTTACAAGAAGCCGAAAAAATTGTCTGACAGTATCAAGATCATGTCATTTATGGTGAATGATCAGCACCTGGATCCGGAACTGTTCCGTCTCTTTCTTGAGTCCGGCGTCTACAGAGATTACGCGCAAAAGTATCTGCTACCGGCACAGGTTGATGACTTCGATATTGCGAGTTACTTAAACTAAGGGATCCCTGATCAGGGTGCCCATATGCGTTTCTACACTGCGGGCCAGGGCGTCAAGGTTATAACCACCTTCTAACGTGGAGACTATTCTTCCCTGACAGAAGCGTTCGGCGATGCTGATCAACTGCGATGTTATCCAGCCATAATCCGACTCAACAAAACGCAGTTCACCAAGTGGATCTTCTGCATGCGCATCAAACCCCGCACTGATAAAGAGTATGTCGGGTTTATGGTTCTCAAGTGCAGGCAACCATTCAGTTTCTACTCTGGCTCTGAACTGGTCGCCCGTTGCGTCTTTCTCGAGAGACATGTTGAGAATATGTGGATTAGTGAAATCGAGATACCGGTGGGGGTAGAAGTGTTCCTGAAAACTGGAGCACACCAGGACCTCTGGTCTGTCTTTGAATATGTCGACCGTACCGTTGCAGTGGTGGACATCAAAATCGACGATAGCAACGCGACTGATACTTTCGTCCGCTAGCGCCAGTTCCGCAGCAAGAGCGATATTGTTAAACAGACAGAACCCCATAGCCGCCGCTACTTCTGCGTGATGACCCGGGGGCCTGACTGCGCAGAAGACCCGTCTTGCGTCCCCGCTTAAGACATCCCTCGTTGCCGCTGCGCAGGCTCCGGCAGCAAGTTTACTGGCACGAAGGCTACCGCGACTCATGTAAGTGTCTGTCTCAACCTTGATGACGGCGCTATCAGGTTCGCTTTTGTTGATGGATTCAATGTAGGTCCGAGGGTGAACCTTGGACAGTATGCTGTCGGACACTTCTTCCGCCAGAACCACACTGGTCTCGCTGATTATTCCTGATGCCGTTAACCTCGACATGATACTTCTAAGTCTATCAGGACGTTCAGGGTGGCGCGGCATCTCATGAAGCTCGCAATCAGGGTGAGTGTATAGCCGTGTTAAATCGTTCATCATTCTCTTTGTATCACCATGGTGTTGTCGTCTTGAAACAAGGTAAACGAGCCAACAATATTAGCAGGTAAAAACCAGTGGAGGCGTTTATCTGATAGACCAATGCTACCTTTTTTGATGGGCCAACGGGTTTCGGTTGTCAGCATTTTTTAGCCTGAATATGGATTGTCTGTTGGCTGGTTCCCGGTATCGCAAGGCTAAGCATTTCTGGATAATAGGGTGAACAGTATTCATGAGCTATCAGTTGAACAGATTACCCCGTGTAGCAGTGCTAATGCCGCGATTATTTTTGGGTCGCCAAACCTCTAATTACCGTGTTAGCAGAACTTTGTTCGTTTTGACGTTAACCCTGCTCAGTGAGTGTGTATGGTCATCCCCGGTTGATTTTAAGGCACAGTCCGTTCGCATAGCGATGCTACAGGAGCCGCCAAGCCTGGATTCCAGTAAAGCGACCGATCTGGTCAGTTTTTTTGTCCTGGGGCACACCACAGAAGGGTTGTTACGCTATGACCGTCGGGGGCGGCTTGTCGCCGGTGTCGCAGAAAGCTGGGATGTGACCCCTACCACACTGACCTTCAGGTTGCGGCCTGATGCACGCTGGCATGACGGCAGTAAAGTGACCGCGGCAGATTTTGTTTATGCCTGGCAAAAAGTTAACGATCCTGCCGTTGCGGCACCTTTCGCCGCCATCATGTATCCAATCAAGAATGCAGAGGCCATTCAAAATGGGGAACTTCCAGTTACTGCGCTGGGAGTGTCGTCTCCGTCGGAGGGAACGCTTGTAGTCGAGCTGGGACGACCCTGTGGGTACTGTCTTGGGCTGATGGCACATGCGACCTTTTATCCTATCAACAAGGCTTTCCGCGATCAGGCTGGGGAACGTTTCGGATCAGAGTCAGGTCAGCTGCTGTCCAATGGGCCTTTTGTCCTGACCGAGTGGGTTCACGAGGCGCGGCTGGTGATGACCAAAAACCCTCATTACTGGAACAGGGAAGCTATTGAGCTAAATGAGATCGAAGTCGCCTACATTACCAGCGATAACCGCACCCGGCTGAACCTGTTTCGGGACGGCCAGATTGCATTCGTGAGGATGGGGGCAGAAACCGTAAAAGACGCCGTTGCTCAGGGGATGCGGGTTCGCACGTTTTTGACCGGTGGTGTGACATACGTCTGGTTTAATTTTCGCGAGGGTAAACCTACCAGGAATAAAGCCCTGCGTCAGGCGATCCAGGCGAGCTTTAATCCTGACGAGTATGTAAATAAGGTGATTGCAATACCCGGGTACAAGGCAACGGATACGCTGTTTCCAAGCTGGATCAGGGGAAATGAAAAGGCGTTTGTCGATGAATATCCTC
>JABGVY010000267.1 GCA_018645845.1 Gammaproteobacteria bacterium
ATGCAGTAACCACTGGTTCGTTGTCACGCCGGTGTGCAGTCCGTAGCTGAGTTCTAAAATTCTATTAAGCGGCGTCCAGTGGAATGTCTTGGTGTGTTGGTGATGATGGTTCCAGGCGCAGATACACCCTTTAGGAATAATTGTTAGAATAAAATAAGCCAGCAGTAGCCAAATATTACCCGTCGTAAAATAGACGATTAAATCTAACAACGTCAGTGCCATAATAAGAAAGACAGGAAGTCGGTCCGCGCGATATCTAAACAATGTGTTCATGCCAGGTAAATTCGGGCGAAGTGTAGCATAGGGTTATTGGATTTTTAATGATTAGACATGATGCAAAGTCGGGTTCTAAACACCTGTCCTAAAATGATTATAGATCGTCAAATGATGATAAAAAATTGTCCTAAAATGATTGTGGATTGCAAAAAATGACCGATGAAAAAGCCGGTGAAGTAGTTTCTTTTTCGGATGCCAGCAACCCTCATGTGCATGCTAGAAAAGAAGCCAAGCTAAAAAAAGTCCAGGGTGCATTCAAGGCGGCGAGCAAAGACAAGTTTAAAGATGCCCGTAATCAGCGCCGCAACCGTAACAAGCCCGGGAAGAAAAAGTAGTCGGGTCTGTGCCAGAATAGAATAGGTTCCGTCGTTTCGGCCGTTAATAAAAATTCCCGTCCGACTCGATCTTCTCAGCCCCGGTTCCTTCCCTTGCTGCCTGCAGTTCCTGTCTTGCGAGTCGTTCCATAAAGGCCCTGTCAGATCCCAGCGTAACCATATGAAACCCCTGGTCCAGGTAGCGCTTGGTATATTCCAGCGAGCCCGTTTGGATTCCCGCAGCGATGCCGTGCTTCTTGGCGGTTTCAAGAATATGAGTGACGGCTGCGACGTGCTTGGGATCGTTATTGTCACCGCCAGGATGCAGGCCCAGAGCGTAGGCCAGATCGCTCGGTCCGATATATACCGCATCAACGCCTGGCGTTGACATGATGTCATCCAGGTTCTCTAGCGCTTCGGCGGTTTCAATCATCACGATGCATGCAATCTCGTTATTGGCGGCCCGGGCGTAACCTTTGCCGGCATAAAATGTCACGCGATTGGGTCCGTAAGAACGCATACCGTCCGGTGGATATCTGCAGGCGGCAACGGCTCGCTCAGCTTCCTCGCGATTGTTAACGAGTGGAATGATCACGCCATAAGCGCCTGCATCCAGCACCTTCATAATCTCGTAGGGTTCGTTCCAGGGGACTCGTACAAATGGAATGGCGTTAGAAGTCGAGATAGCGGTCAGCATTTGTTTAACGTCGACATAATCTAGTACACCATGTTGCATATCCAGGCAAAGCCAATCAAAACCGGCATGGGCCATGGTCTCCGCTGTATAACTTGAATCGATGGCCATCCAAGCGCCGATGGTCTGTTGGTTGGCGCGCCAGGCTTGTAAAACGTGATTACTTCTCATAACTCTATCCTACTGTTTGTTGTGGTCTGTCTCTGCACTGAGCAAAGGAATCTCACAATCCGGTCTCGATTTTTATGGTTGCCAATTTTATGCGAAGGCGGTTGGCGTTTCACCTGCAACTGTCGTCCTCCACATTTCGCGGCGGTGGCCCTGGTAATCGGATGTGGCGCAATGTTGCGTGCAACGGTTGTCCCACAAAGTCAGGGTGCCGGGTTGCCATCTTACGCGACAACAGAATTGGGGGCTGACAATCAGTTGGTTCAGGTAATCTAACAGGGGTTTGCTCTCTTCCTGCGTCATGTCTTCAAAACGGATGGTGTAGGTTGGGTTGATCCAAAGCGCGGGGCGTTTGGTCACCGGGTGCATGCAAATCACAGGATGTAACTGTGTGTCTGGTTCCTGGTCATCGTTGATAATCGTCATATGTTCCAGGTGATTTTTGAGGGTCGCCTGGGGCCCATAGGATCTGGTCGCACTATGCACTGCCTTTAACGATATAAGTGCCGCTTTCATGCCGTCAGATAGTGCGTCGTAGGCGGCGTAAAGGTTGGCATAAAGCGTATCTCCTCCGGCCGGTGGCGTGTCTACGGCGTAAAGTAGTGTCTTTGCGGGTGGCGTCGTTTGAAAAGTGAAGTCTGTGTGCCAGCCGGCGCCAAAAGTATGTGGCGAGTTCTCGTTGGCTTCCTTTACAACAGGCACAACATCGGGATATTCCTTAAGGCCTGTCAGGTAGGGCGTCTCGCCGGGACCCCCCAGTCGATCAGTGATGCGGACCAGGTCTGATGGGGTAAGAGACTGGTCCCGTACGCATAGGACAAGATGCTGCGCCAAAGCATTATCCAGCACCTGGAAAGACGCTTCATCCAGGTTGTTGAGGTTCAGGTCAGTGATTTCTGCGCCGATGAGCCCGGTAAGTGGGCGGATGATCATCTTGTGAACTCCTTGATATTCAGCCAGTTACAGTACTCTGATGGCTTGGATAGCACAAACAACAATGAACGCGATGTTCGCTCTTGCAATAGCTAATCTATGTATTATATTACGTAATTAATTACATATTAAATGGCCCATAAGCTTTAATGGCGAATATCGCGATGGAAGACTTTTTGGAAGAGCTCGGCGCATTGGCGCTAGGCGGTCGCCTTAAGCGACTCGCCGATGCGCTAATGCAGGATGGGAACAGGATCTACGAACAGGTTCACCCCGGTTTTCAAGCCCGGTGGTTTGCGGTCTTTTCTTATCTGCATAAGAAGGGCCCCACCTCAATCACCGTTCTGGCGAAAGGCTTGGGTGTGTCGCACCCTGGAATTAACAAGATTGCTAATGAATTAATCGAGGCGCGCCTGGTTGCTCCCTACCGGGACAGAAACGATAAACGAAAACGTGTGTTAGCGCTTACTAGCTCCGGACGGCATAAATATCAGGTGCTTGAACCGACCTTTAGAGATATCAGGCAGGCGATGCAAGCTACGATAGATGAATCCGGGGGCGATTTTATTGAGCAATTGACCGCGCTGGAAGAGAGTTTTGGCCGGCAAGATTTTGTCGGTCGGTTTAGCGACCAACAGGATAAAGAGTCCGGAGCAGTAGAGATACGGACTTTTAAACCCGCCTATGCCGAAGCGTTCCGGACATTGAACATGAGTTGGATCGAACATTACTTCAAGGTGGAGGAGGCAGATCGACAGGTGTTGGGTGATCCAGCTGGGGAAATTATCAGCCGGGGAGGAGAGGTTTTGTTCGCGGTATCTCGGGGACGCGAGCAGGTTATTGGCACCTGCGCATTGATTCGTCTTGAGAATGAAACGGCAGAGCTTGCCAAAATGGCCGTGTCTGAAGAGGCGAAGGGTAAGCAGGTGGGTTTATTACTGGGAGAATCCGTTATTGAGCTGGCCAGGGCGCGAGGCTTTCGGACCCTAGTATTGGAAAGTAATCGCAAACTAACGCCGGCCATCAGTCTTTACAAAAAACTAGGGTTCATCGAAAAACCAATCCCCCATCCCTCTGAATATTCGCGCGTTAACATCTATATGGAACTCTCACTCTGACGTGCGTGATTATCGCCCGGCCAAGTTCCCCAGGTTGTATCTTTCTCCCCAGCTGAGCCCTTCAGTTGTATCGCCTTTTGCGACATATTCGCAGCCGATCCAGCCCGCGTAACCCAGCTCATCAAGATAATCTGCCAGTAGGTGTACATTGACCTCGCCGTACTGCGGTTCATGTCTTCCCGGTAAGCTTGAGAACTGAACATGACCGATAATGTCGAGATGACGTTTAAGGCCTGCGGCGAGATTCCCTTCCATAATCTGCATATGGTAGAAGTCGAACTGCATTTTGATGTTCTCTCGGTTCAGCGTGTGAATCAGTTCAGCCGTATGGTCGGTTCTGGTGTGCAGGTAGCCCGGAACATCCTGTGTGTTGAGCGGCTCAAGCAGCAACTGTATACCTTTGGCTGCCGCCAGGTCGGCAGCCCACCGCAGGTTGTCGACGAAAAGATCTTCAGAAAGGGGTAATTCTTCGCTAGCCTTGCCTGCCAGTACATGAATCATCGGGGCGCCGATGCCTGTCGCATAGTTAAGGGCACGCTGGAACGAGGATTGAAAGAACGCTTGCCGTCCCGGTACAGCTGCGGTCCCTGCTTCTCCAGCCTCACCGGGGGGAATATTGATCAATATGGCTTCGAGGCCAGATTGAACCAGCCAATCAGATACCTCGCGGATGTCGTACTGGTAAGGGGACAGAATTTCCACGGCAGTAAAGCCGCAGTCTCTGGCCGCTACAAAGCGATCGGCAAAAGGTAGCTCCTGGTACATCGTTGTCAGGTTTGCAGCGAATCTGGGCATACTTAAAACGTTAACACGGGTTTCGTGCAAATTTCCTGTAATATTTTGTTCTTTCAACCCGGAGGCATTGACTCTTGGAACAACAGAAAATAGTGCTGGTCACCGGCGCCGGTTCCGGTATCGGAAAGGCAAGCGCCATTGCATTTTCAGCAAAAGGTCACTCTGTCGTGCTGGCAGGAAGGCGCCGGGACAGGCTGGAGCAAGTTGCATCAGTTTGTAGCAATGAAACACTCATTGTTGAAGCTGATGTGGCTGATCCGGAATCAGTCGTGTACCTGTTTAAGACCCTTAAAGAACAGTTCGCAAGACTGGATGTCTTGTTTAACAATGCGGGAGGAGGGTCACCGCCACGACAGTTCGAAGAAATCCCATTCGAGGAATGGCAAAGGGTTATCAATGTCAATCTGACCGGCACCTTCCTTTGCACCCAGGCAGCTTTTGGAATGATGAAAGAACAAACGCCGATGGGTGGCAGGATTATTAACAACGGCTCCATTTCTGCACATGTGCCTCGGCCGCTATCTGCACCGTATACCGCGAGTAAACATGGGGTGACAGGGCTGACCCGCTCAACTTCGCTGGATGGGCGCCCCTATAATATTGTTTGCAGTCAGATTGATATCGGTAATGCCTTAACGGATCTTACTGCGAGGATGGCTGAAGGCGTGCCGCAACCCGATGGTACCAGCAGGCCGGAGCCAACCATGGATGTTCAACATGTGGCTGATGCGATCGTGCAGATGACGGAGTTCCCGCTCGAAACCAATGTGCAATTCATGACCATTATGGCCACGAAAATGCCGTTCATTGGCCGGGGATGACAGGGTTTTCAGCCTTCAGGTAGCTTGCGCCTGGGGCATTTAAACCGTGGTGACCAGTTCGGGAACACCAGCGGGGCCGATCCAGACATAGGCATTCTGCTCGTAGCGCGTTGCCATCGCAGTTGCCTGATCTTTGTCGATACCCAGGACGAGATAACTATACTCTTGCCAGTCATCGAGCTGACCGTAGCCGACCAGGTAGTTCAGTCGAATTGTTTCGATATCGGTTAACAGCCTGCCCTGGCGATCTTCATTCTCATCATCGGTGAGCTGTTCACTGCGTGGGTTCCATGCAGTGATAAACGCTGCTGATTCAACGCCCATGCTGCCGAGCAACACCCTGAGATCGTCACTCTGCTCGCCGATTTTCATCAGCAGGGGTGGGTCGTCTGAGATGAAGTAGTCTGTATCCAGGTACTTTTGTCTGAGAGAAGCGTCGATGCCCGATTTCATATCAGGATACTTTCTTCATTGCGGCCCTGTCGTACAGCGGATCATTGGGTTTGCGAGCTCCGATTATCATTTCTGACCCACTAAACCATGCATCTGCTGCTGCCTCTTCGCGAACCCAGTCGACCAGTTCGCTCCGGTAAGCGATTTTCCAAATACCGTCTCGGCGTTCATAGCGATCAACATAACGTCCGCTGATAAACAGGTCACGCGGTTCGCCCGCTTCGTTTGTCACCCGGTGAAATGCCTGGTAGTAAACCTCGCCAAACGCTTCTTCCCCCAGTAACTCGATGTTTACCTGACCAATGAAATGATGGTTGGACAGGTGAGTGGCAAGACCGGCCTGGCAATACTCAATAAAACCGTCGGGACCGCCCTCGTATATGCCATAGCTGCAAAACGCGTCGTCCCAGAACACTGAACGTTCCAGTTCTCCATCCAGGCGATCCAGGCCCCGCATGTAGTTTGACGAAAGATCGCTGATCTCGAGCTTATCCGCCGCGGCGTGTAACCTGTCCTGTGTCATCTCTAAAATTCGATAACTGAACGAGCAACCTCACCGGCTTTCATGCTTCTGAATGCCTCATTAACGTCTTCGAGCTTTAGTCGTCGAGAAACGAGGCTGGTGAGGTCAAGGCGGTCTTGCAGGAACAGGTCAATCAGCTTTGGCATGTGCTCGCGGAAGCGAGTAGAGCCATACATGCAGCCGATCAACTTCTTCTCCTGCAGGAATGCTGGACCGGGTATCGAGATTTCCGAACCGAGTGGGTGCATACCAACCACGCCCGTTGTTCCGCCGGCGCGTGTAATGTTGAAAGCCTGAGTCGCGGCAGCCGGTACACCGATTGCCTCGAAAGCGTACTCAACACCTTCGCCTTTGGTGATTTCCTTGATGGCTTCATCCAGGTCAACTTCTTTTGAATTAATGGTATGCGTGGCGCCAAACTGCGATGCCATTTCAAGCTTGGAATCCATAATGTCGATGGCAATAATGTTCGCCGCACCAGCGATACGGCAACCCTGAATAATATTGAGTCCAATACCACCACAGCCAATAACAGCAACAGTTGAACCACCTGGCACGTTCGCGGTATAAAGCGCTGCGCCAACACCGGTCATTACCCCGCATCCGATGAGCGAAGCTTCAGCCATGGGCATCTCGTCCGGGATCTTCACAAGGCCATTTTCGGACGTCACCATCATTTCTGCAAAGCTACCAACTGACGCGAACTGCAGAATTGGGCTGCCGTTCCATGTCAGCCTGCTCGCAGAAGCAGCACCGATTTCTGGGTCATTGCACAGGTTGGGTCGCCCACCCAGGCAGTAGTAACATTTTCCGCAGAACGGCCTGAAGCTCATGATGACTCGATCACCGGGCTTTACATAGGTGACGCCTTCACCGATGGCTTCAACTACACCGGCTGCTTCATGGCCCAGCACACACGACATTGGTAGCTGCCAGGACCCGTCCACAAAATGCAGGTCTGAATGGCAAACGCCGGAACAGCTGGTCCTGACAAGAACCTCGCCTGCCCTTGGGTCAATAATGTCTACATCTTCTATAGTCAGTGGCTTATTAGCTTCTTGTAATACTGCTGCTTTCATAATTTCTCCGGGGCATGTTTAGGGCTCGATTGTA
>JABGVY010000370.1 GCA_018645845.1 Gammaproteobacteria bacterium
AAGACATCCAGATCATTCGCGAGAATGACTTTACCATCATATTTTTCCTTAACTTCATTCAACATACTTTCTTCGTCGGCACCGAAGAACAACAAGTGATAGAGAATCAATAAACCAGGTTTTGCGCGACTGGCGAGTTCACCAAGTTCATAGGAGGAGGTGTGATTGTCACGATGGTATGTTTGCCAGAAGGGGGGTCGATTCGCGACACCAGCCTCCGAGAAGACCTCGTGAATCAGAATATCTGCTCCGGTCGCGTATTCTTCGACCTTTTTGTCCAGGGCAGTATCACCTGAAATGACGATGACCTTATCAGGCGTCGTAAATCGGTAGCCGAATGCATTAGGCCAGGCGCCGTGCCTGACGCGAAAAGCTTCTACCTTAACCAGATCGTCAGTGTAGACAACACCTTCATCAACGGTGTGTGTGTTAATTTTCCAGCCGTTGGCGGTGGCGGGTTCCAGACCATACAAACGATAGCGATTATCCTCCGCAAAAGCTTCGAGAACATGGCGGGCCATCTTGTCGATACCTTCCGGCCCGTAAAGCTCAAATGCTGCTTCACGGCCGTGGGTCCATGAGGTGAACACCAGGTCAGGCAAACCGGCAGAATGGTCATGATGCAAATGTGTCAGAAAAGCCGTGCCTATATTGTCGACCCTGAGCCCCTCAACTGTGCCACCATATTCAGTTGAGGCGGCCGATGCGCGCCTGATAACCCCTGGTCCGAAGTCTACAATGTACGGTGTATCGTCTACGACTATAGCGACACCAGGACCTGATCGGTCTGGTGTAGGGATAGGGGTGCCAGTGCCTAACATCACGACCTGCGTCTTCGCCGTAACTGGCGCAGCCAGCACGGCCAAAGCTGTGAAAAAGGCAACTAAAAAGAGTTGGTTAAAGCGCATTAAGCGAAATCTCCTTGGAATAAAAAAAGCAGGCCATCGGCAACATAAAAATAGCAGGTTTACTGCATTTTATTAAAAGCATACTGGGTAGTGACGAGCGCACTTGATGTTTACTCCTAAAGCATTGATTTTTATAGTTATAAAATAGGCTCAGCCACAGAAGTACCGACAAATACATCGGCATTGAGGATAGGAATCATAACAGGGATTTTCGATCGAAAGTTTGAGTATTGAATCAGTTCGGTTGCCTGGCGAATTCTGGACGAGGTCAAACGACGCAGCCCATACGTCATTATAGAGGGGAGGCTAGTTATTTTGATTTTTTTCCAGTTGGCTGAGCACCATAAAACTCTTGTTCGATTCCAGTGGATACAATCTGGTCGACTCACTAAAGAAAATCTTTGCGGACTCAGGGTCGGCTGGAGGTAACAGCGAGATATGACCAGCAAACTCAAACATCAACGCATGTGACGCTCGTGTTGCCTGCCAGGGTATATCAGAAAGACCCTCCATCGCGATCTCGTGCAGTACTGGTTTAGCACCTGCTCGATTTTCGGGCAACAACATCTCAAGAGTCGCCAGTCTTCCAGGGAATGTGCGCTGAAGCCTATCCAGCCTATGCCCTTCCCCTTCGGTCAAAGTCGACGTTAAAGCCAACCGCACATATTGCCTGGTAAATTGCACCAGACGCTGAAAGACGACGTTAAACTCGATCGCGTCAAGTGAAGCGCTATGATCGTATTGATCCAACAACCTGTCGGCGGCTGTATCCATCTTCGAGTTTCTAACGACAGATCTCAGTGGCGGTGGTCCGCCACGATGGTAACCTCCCCAATACTCAGCTGGTTCCAGCTTAAGACCGGCAGCGAAAAAAGGCCTTTCAGTGTGAACCAGGAAATCTCGTAGCACTTCAGTCTGATCTTCAATAGAAGTAAAGGGTTGCGTCAGGCGGTTGCTGAAAAACTGGTTGTCGGGACTCCTCAATTCAATATCCGGACGGATACCGACCACTTTATTTAAGTAGCCGAGAACACCCACTTCGAAAGAATCACTAGCGAGATAGAGAGCATTTCGCGGTAGTGACTCCAGAACATCAATCCCGTGCTGCTCTACCCAGTTGTCGGTATGGCGGTCATTTTGCGCCAGGTTACCCATCCCGATAGAGACGACGGCGACAACGCTTACAAGGACCTTAATCGCTTGCGTTAGATGAAGTCGCTCAAAGAGAAAGTTTAAGCCTAGCCCGAACCAGACTGCCATCGGCAGATAGGCGATAATTGGATACGGTTTATAAGTTGCGTGATAAAGCGGCTCACTACTGAAGTTGAGCAGCATTGCGAGTAGTACGGTTGTACCTAGCAACAATACAACCAGCTGCAGGGTCATCCACTTTGGAAAGTGATGCCAGCCCGCATACATTCCAACCAGCACAACAGGCAGGGCGACTATCCCTAGCTGTTGCGCAGTTTCACCCGTGAGCCACATAAGATAGCCGAGTTTGTCTGAAAAACCGGCCACCGTCTGGTTATCAATCACGTCGTAATGTGATCGCGCAATATATGGGACGAGTTCTCTAACACTTGAGACCTCACCGATCAGTGCAATTTCCGGAGACGGCGTGAACAGGATAGTTGCATATGGCGTCATCCCGGCGACAAAACAGAGCAGTATGAGGACCCACACTATGGGCCGCTTAAGCTGATTCAGGAATTCTCCAATCTTTGGCCAGAGGCCAAGAACCAGGGCGGGTGTAGACAGGACCATGAGTGGCCAGTGATTTGAAAGACAAAGGCCAAAGGTGAATGCAGCAAGATAGATATACCGCTCGTTTCCCTTGGCACTGTAGGCGAGCAGGAGCCGCCAGCAGACGACATAACCGAGTACAGCGAACGTGTAGACCTCGATGATGAGCGCTTGAGACCAGAAAGTGGCGCTGAATCCATAACTAAGTGACACAACCACTGCGGTCGTCATGCTGGATGTCATCTGGTGGATGCAACTGTAAATCACCATGCATGCTAGTGATGCAAAGATCGCCGACAGCATATTACCCGCAAGAACACTCGACCCAAACGGCGGTAGAGCAAATTGGCAGATTGAAGTAAATAAGGGATATCCCGGCGGGTGACTGATTCCGCCAAGCTGACAAACCATCTGAAAAAGACCTGCGTCTTCGAGTGTAATAGACGCGGGCATCGTAAGGCGATAAAGCAGCAGACATACTAGCCCTACACACAACATCAAAAATATCGATGTGGTCCTGGTCGGATCCCGGCCTGGAGATGGTTCAATTTGAAGGTTCAAGCGTATAGCGTCGCGTAAGATTTGCAAAATGGTAACACTTACTGGCGCAGCTTCCGGCCCCATTTCTTGTGTGACTGCGCGAATCCTGCACGATGCAGACTCACATGGCACCAAGGTGCCCAATCCCCTATTAGCCTAATGGCAGTGTTTGAGAGAATACTAGAAACAAACACATCTACAGAGACTTAGCGGTGAACGGCCATAGCTGGTTTAGCAGCGGCTAAAGGGTGAAGTATTGGGTTTCTGATCGATCGGGTGCCTATTTTCCCCGCTGTTTCCTCATACCACTGCCAGACATCCAGGCGGACCTCATGCCATGCGATTAAGGAGGTAGCCAAGAGACCAAGAAAACTACTCTGAAAATTGATCGCTCATGAGACGACACAGGTAAGTAAACAAGCCAATTGTTACCTGAGCTCAACCATCGAGACCTAAATTATCCGGCCGGTTAACCAACGGCTAGAGGTAGAAAGAACTGTCACCCATCACAGTCCAATGGTTCTTGAATGAGCTGATGTGCCTTCTGCGCCAGATGGTTACATGTTTCACTATTCACTTCGTATCGCCGTGCGAGTCGATACAAACGAATCGACTCTGTCCTTGCACCAAGTAGTTAACGATAGGCATCACCTACAAAAGGAAAAAGGATCGCGCGGCATCCTGAAGAGTCGACTGAGTTATCTGTTTTTCACCCGCATCAATCAATGCAATCAGGTGCGTAGGGTTAACACGCTGATTATCTCCATTGACTAAAAGGGCACTGATGAATTCCACCCCTAATGTTCTAGGTTACAGGTTGTTTTATCAATCGTGAGAGACGAATCACTCATGAGTGTATAATTCTTGATAACAGACCAACAAAAAGGCTGAGCTCTTTGCGTGACGCTATCGATAATCTGTTCAACAGCCTGACCGCTGAGGAAAAGGCAACACTGTCTTCAGGCCGGGACTTCTGGCGCCTGCATGGTGTCGAAAGACTAGCACTACCGTCAATCATGGTCACAGATGGACCGCACGGCCTACGCAAACAGGGCGGATCCTCAGATCATGTCGGCCTCAATGAGAGTGTGCCTGCCACCTGCTTCCCTACTGCTTCGGGACTGGCCGCAACCTGGAATATTGAACTGCTTGAGCGCGTCGGGCAGGCCCTTGGGAGGGAATGCCTGGCAGAGCAAGTCAGTGTTCTATTGGGTCCAGGCGTTAATCTTAAACGCCATCCGCTCGGCGGCAGAAATTTCGAGTACTTTTCAGAAGATCCTTTACTTAGCGGCATGATGGCTTCAGCGTGGGTCCGCGGGGTCCAAAGCCTTAACGTGGGCGCCAGCCTTAAACACTACGCGCTGAACAACCACGAAAGTGGGCGTATGGTCGTCGATGTCGTTACCGACGAGAGGACATTGCGGGAGATGTATCTTCCGGGCTTCGAATACTGCGTCAAAGATGAGAGCCCCTGGACCATCATGTGCGCCTACAACAAGTTTCGCGGCGTCTACCTGTCCGAAAACGAATACCTACTCAAAACTATTCTGCGTGATGATTGGGGCTACGACGGTGTCGTTGTGACGGATTGGAGTGCCAACCACAAGCGCGTTGATGGCGTTAGAAACGGCCAATCGCTGGAGATGCCGGGCAGCGGAGACGGTAATGCCAAAAAAATTCTCGCGGCGCTACAGGACGGCTCATTGACCATGGAACAACTGGACGACTCTGTTCGCCCGGTGGTCGAACTAATCTCAAAATCTGCTGACGCTCTTGATGCAGGTGCCACAGTTGACCTCGATGCCAATCATAATCTTGCAAGAACTGT
>JABGVY010000419.1 GCA_018645845.1 Gammaproteobacteria bacterium
CAGAGCAGCAGAAGACCGCGCAACTTAAATATTCCCATGAGTAACTCCTTTACGTTCTGTATTCTGAGTAGTTCGTCAAAGTTGGATTAAACCACAAAAAGCCTAAAATAATTACTCATCACACAAAATATTCGATTATGCCCCCGCCACAGGGCGTAGACATTGCTTTTCAGCGATTACCGCTAGTCATTCGACCACCTTGATGACCAATTGTTACTCCACTGGTACATCAACTGGTACAAAGGTTTTGCGCTTTACCGGCGACCAGGCTGGCTCTCTGACATCACCATCCGACGAGGGCAGGTTGAACTTGACGCCACCATCAATTGACACCGCTGCTAATATGCCTTCTCCCCTCTCCTGAGTTGCATAGATCAACATACTGCCATTCGGCGCTACACTCGGGGATTCATCCAGGGTCGTTTCGGTCAGGACAGATAAGCGGCCCCGGTTCAGATCCAGTAGCGCGATGTGAAAGATCCCGTCACGGCGGTGCACCATAACCAACCCGCTGCCATCTTTTAAGACGCTTGCCTTGGCATTATAGTCTCCTTCGAATGTCAGGCGTTGAATCTGGAAATCAGCCAGCCGCAGTTGATAGATTTGCGGCTGGCCTCCCCGGTTGGAGGTAAATACCAATGATTTTCCATCTGCAGTCCAGGAAGGCTCTGTATCGATACCGTAGTGCCTGGTGATCCTTCGAAGTCGGCGCGACTGCAGGTCCAGAATGTAAATATCAGGATTGCCGTCTTTAGATAACACCAGAGCCATTTCCTTGCCGTTGGGGGAAAAAGACGGCGCACCATTAAGCCCTGCAAAGCTCGTTAAGATCTGCCGATTCCCGGTTATCACTTCATGAAGGTAGATAGCGGGCCGACCATCCTGTTCAAACGAAACGTAGGCGACCATCTTTCCATCTGGCGACCATGTAGCGGAAAGGATGGGTTCTTTTGATTCCAAAACCTTCCTGACCCTGTACCCATCTGCATCAGCAATGTTGAGAGCGAAATGTCGGCCCTGATCATCGTCCATGGCTGTGACGTACATAATCTGCGTGGAAAAAGCGCCTTTAATACCTGTCAACTCGTCAAACACCACGTCGCTAACGTGGTGAGCCATATCACGAAGATCCATGGGGAGACCTTCAATTGTCTGCGTCGCCACCACGGTTTGCCGCAACACACTATATAACTCGAAGTGCAGGCGCACGCTCACTTCCCGCGGCTCAAGATACCCAACAACCAGATACTCAACTCCCAGCATTCGCCAGTCTCGCGGCAGCACCTCAGATGAGTCGTTAGGAAAACTCAACATCTGCGACGTTGGCAGAGCTTCGAATCGGCCTGACAATCCCAAATCTGATGAAACAACGTCACCAATGTCAATCGGCGGTCTGCGTTTGCCTTTCCATGCAAAAGGTACTACCGCCACCCTGACCGCATTATCCACACCCTTGGTAATCTCGATCCGCAGTTCAGCTGAGGCATGAAGCGCAAACTGAAGGAGCAGACCGATAAAAATAATTCGCTTTAACACTCGCACATCTAATCCTTATAGCCTGAGATCATCCGGCCGAAACAAAACCGTAAATTCTCGAAAGTCCCGTTCAAACCGCTGCGAGTCTGTGGGCACAACAAATCTTTGCGCTTTAGTGACGGCAAGAACCGCCGACCGGTCAAACGCATCATTACCGCTCGAATCTTCAACCTTCACGTCAATAACTTCTCCGGTTGGAATAAGCATAACCCGCAGCAGGGCTTCCATTCCGTTTCTGGCGCTGGGCGGCCTGGACCAGTTTTGCACTATTTCACGTTGAATCTGCGCCACGTAAGCCATTGCTTTTTCGTCATCCGTTACCGCTTTTCTCGCATTTGCCTCACGTGTCAACGCCTTTGCCAACTCATCTGCAAACTCAGATCTTACTGATTCAGGATCCACTTTTTCAGGATCCAGTTTGGTTTCCGTAGTTTCCTCGACCACCGGTGTTGGCTCGGGTAGTGATGCGGGCTCCGCTGGCTTAACTTCAGTTTCTAACCGTTGTTGTCTGGCCCAATCCACCTGCTCCTGCCGCAACCTGGCCTCTGTCTTACGACGCTCCCGTAATTTTTTATCCCTTCGGGATTTTTCCCGATCGACCGCTTGTTCTTCCCTGGCCCTGTAAGGGTTCTCGGTAACTATTGCGGCTTCAATATAATAAGGTTTCAACTCGGTGTAACTGCGTGTCGACTCCTCCCAATTCAGCGACATCAGGCCAATGACGATGCCATGAACCAGCAGCGCAAAAAGGATTGCTATGACATAGGTCGTCACTTCATTGGAAGAAAAGTTCATGACGGCCGACTATTATGTCCTCGGGGGCTCAGTGATCAGTCCCACACTTTTCGCCCCTGCTGCCTGAAGCGTATTCATCAAATCTACAATCACCCCGTATGCCAGCTTTTTATCACCCTCTACTAACACCTTAATGCCTGGGTTAGCTGCAATGATCCTGGCAGCTTTGTCACTAATTTCGGACAATGGAACGGGCTCCTCAGCCTCCCCGAGATTGATATAGTAGGTAGCGTCATCTTTGACCGATACAACCAGCATTAGTTCATCATCGGTGACATCGATCGGGCCCGAAGCCGCCTCTGGCAAATCTACTTTGATCCCCTGGGTCATGAGCGGCGCTGTCACCATAAAAATCACCAGCAACACCAGCATCACATCAATGTAGGGCACTACATTGATTTCGGACATCGGCTTTCTGCGGGCGGCTTTAGACATAATTAGCGCTTGTGACTCGCGCGATCAAGAATACTGCTAAATTCATCGCTGAACGCCTCGAATCTGTTCATGATAACTTCGACATAGGCGGCATAACGGTTATAGGCGATGACTGCAGGAATGGCAGCGAACAGACCAATGGCAGTTGCCACCAATGCTTCCGAAATACCTGGCGCTACCACCGAAAGGCTTGCCTGGTTGACCGTCGCAAGGCCTCGAAACGAATTCATGATTCCCCAGACGGTACCGAACAAACCAACATAGGGGCTGGTAGAGCCAACGGTGGCCAGGA
>JABGVY010000269.1 GCA_018645845.1 Gammaproteobacteria bacterium
CGCGCTAGCCGATCTTCCACATGACGAATCGCCGGAATCTTGAAGGTGAAATCGGTGCCCAGCTCAATCGCGAGTTCAGTTTCTGTGGCGCCGGGCAGCATCCCCCGATACGCCGCGACCAGTGATTCACTACCATAGGCCCTGGCCTGATTTCGCAGCCGTTCCGATGACACTTTCTCCATCACAAAAAGCGTATTTTCATCCTTGTTGGTTCCGGTCAGCACGGGAACACTCGCGCCTACACCCGCCCGGATGGATTCGCGAAGTGGGATTGGCAGCACTTCATTTTGTTCGACCGGATAAAATGCCTGCACGCCATTGCCTATGTTCATCTGGTTAAAGCGGCTATCAGCTCGAGCTTGTGCCTCAAGGATGTTCAGCACACTTGCCGACTTCAGCTCATCAATAGATTCGACACCAAGCTCCTCCATCAACAGATCTGCAACCACCTTCCCGACGTCATCCGTCAAGGTGTGGTGCGTCGCTCCGCTTTGCGGGATCGCACGACGAAACAGGCCCTGCGCCTGTTCGCAGCCAAGTAACGTTGCAACCGAAAAGCCCCCCGCGGATTCGCCCGCGATGGTGACCTTCGATGGATCACCACCCAAACCTGAAATATTGTCCCTTACCCATTCCAGTGCTTTGATCTGGTCGCAGATGCCATTAATACCGGAGGTCGCATAATCATCGCCGAACCTGGACAAGTCAGTGAACCCCAGCGCTCCTAACCGGTAGTTGATCGACACGACAACGATGTCCCCGTTTAGTGCAAAACTGGTCCCGTTGTACCATGGCACTGCGCCCTGGCCCGACCTGTAAGCTCCTCCATGAATCCAGACCAGCACGGGTCTCTTTTTTTGATCAATTGCCGGCGTACAGACATTCAGGAACAGGCAATCTTCATTCCAGTTCACTGGCACTGAGTCAGTCATGCCACCGGAAGGTAGCTGTGGTGCGGCTGGTCCAAACCTGGTTGCGTCTCGAATGTCATCCCAGGACGCAGGAGAAACCGGCCGCTTAAATCGTCGGTCCCCAACCGGCGGTTCGGCGTAGGGAATACCATTAAACATAAGGACGCCGTTTTTTTGGCGCCCAAGAACAAGGCCCTGTTGGGTTGACGTAATTGGCGATTGCTGTTCTTCTATCGACATAAGCGTTACTTTTGTTAGCTGTGAATTTATGCAAACCAACTCGATTGTATGGCCTCTGACTCAATGAAACAAATTCCAAGCATCAGTCTTCGGGAGCTAAAGGCAAATAACCGTGAAACGATCGAAAGTCTTGCGAGTGCCTGCCAGTACTGGGGTTTTTTTCGGCTGGTTGATCTAGACCTCAAGAAGAGAACAACGGACCAATTACTCGCAACAATGAAGGTTTTTTTTGATCTGCCGCACGAAGAGAAGAGACAACTATCGAGAACAGAGAAGAACCCATGGGGGTATTTCGATCAGGAGCTCACGAAGAACAAACAGGACTGGAAAGAAATTTTTGACCTTGGCCTGGATCAGGCACCCTCCCATAATCATAGCCAAACCCCCTGGCCCTCTCGTCTACAGGGGTTTCGCGAAACAATGGTTCAATGGCACCAGTTATGCGAGACAATCAGCCTGACACTGCTTGAATCCATTGTGCAGTCCCTCAAACTGCCTACATCTTCCTTAACGCAGCATTTCACCAAAGGTAACTCAAGCTTCCTTCGACTGAACCACTACCCTGTCTGTAAGGCGCCAGCAGACCCAACAGAAGATTTCCCCACAGAGGGTCACCTGGGGATTTACCATCACACGGATGCAGGTGCGGTAACGGTGTTACTGCAGGATGAAGTCTCTGGCTTACAGATACGTCATAACGATACCTGGACAACCATTGACAGCGAGAACAACAGCCTGATTGTCAATGTCGGCGACCTTATTCAGGTATGGTCCAACGATCGCTACAAAGCGCCACTACATCGTGTTCTGGCCAACAGTAAGCAAGACCGCTTTAGCGCCGCTTTCTTTCTGAACCCTGACTCTGCTACTAACTGCATTCCACAGACTGGTGAGAAGCCGCGCTATCGATCGGTAAATTGGGATGAGTTCCGGTCTGCGAGAGCGGCGGGTGATTACGCAAACATCGGAGACGAAGTACAGATCAGCGACTATCGCCTCTGACCTTAAGCGCCGGGCCTTTGGTCTGCAATAATAGAAACCCGCTCACCATGCCGTTCATGGGGATAATAATCCCAGATCGCATGGTGCTGTGTGCAACGATTGTCCCAGAACGTCAGGGTGCCAGGCTCCCAGCTCACTCGACAGGTTAACCTTGGCACTGTCGCAATATGCTCGAACAGAAAACCTAGCAGCGCTTTCGACTCACCCGAGTTCAAGCCCTTAATGTGCGAGGTAAAACCGGAATTTACGTACAGTACCTTCCTGCCCGTCTCCGGGTGGGTCACCACCACAGGGTGCTCATTTTTCGGGTAACCGCCCTCCGGTGGGGTACTCTTATACGCTCCGACATAGGGAAGCCCGCCATCATGCACCGCAATCAGTCCAGCCAGAAGTTCTTTCATCGTTTCCGAAAGCATGTCGTAAGCCAAGTACATGTCGGCATACATCGTATCGCCGCCCCCATAACCTGGGACCTGCTTCATGTACAGCATGGAACCCATCGGCGGATACTCATCGCAGGTGACATCTGTGTGCCAGCCATTCCCGGCGGTATAAGCGGAATCTTTGGTGGTCCTCACCACCAGAATTTCAGGATCATCAGTTCCTTTATAATTCATCGGGTGGGTATGTAAGTTGCCAAACCTGCGAGCAAAATCCTTATGCTGATCTCTGGTCAGTTCCTGCTCACGAAAAACCAGCACCCCCCAATCAAGAAACGCCTGGTGAATACCAGCAAAGGCTTCGTTATCAAGAGGCTTAGATAAATCTACATCTCTGATTTCTGCCCCAATATGAGGGGTGATAGGCGTCACATTCATAACGCCACCTTGACACAGTTCGCGCCCTAAAGCATGTTTCTCAGCATTAACTCTGGCGGATGGGGTTCCAGATAGGTTTGGCCATTGATATAGGCGCTCGGGTAGCGTTTTCTAAAGTAATTAATGAGCGTTATCGGCACGATCACCGGAACAAGGCCCTTGCGGTGCGCATCGATTAAACGCAAAAGCTCGGCCTTGTCCTCTGCATCCAGCGATTCCTTGAAAAAACCCATGATGTGCATCAGCACATTGGCGTGCTTCTTTGGCGTCGTCAGGACCTTCATGGCGGACATCAACAGGGCAATATACTCCGCACAGCGGGCTTCAACGTCGCTGGTACTCACCCCCGCCACTATCCTGCCAAGTTCCCGATAAGCTGGCTCGTCATGAGCGAGTACCGCGAATTTCTGAACTGTATGGAATTTCACCAGCGCATTGCTATCGACCCCACCTGCCATCAACTGTTGCCAACGGTGATAGAGAAATACTCGTTCAAGAAAATTTTCGCGCAACCTTGTATCGTTCAACCGGCCTTCTTCTTCTATAGGCAAGTTGGGATGCGCGCTCATTATTTCATTGGCGTAGATGCCAACGCCGGTCCTGTCAGGTGGACCGTCATTGTTCTGATAGACCTTTACCCTGGCCATTCCACAGCTGGGGGAATCTTTCTTGAGAATATATCCGGACACCTCATGCAGCGCTGGCGCCGTTTTTCTACCATAGGCACTGAGCGCTTCTGTGTAACGAATTGTTCGGTCTGCGTTACTTACAGCTTCTGTA
>JABGVY010000224.1 GCA_018645845.1 Gammaproteobacteria bacterium
GTCTATTTTCTGCCCGTCTTGTGTCATTTCACTTCCGAGGGAAACCGCGATGCTTTGAGAATAAACTTTCGATCTGAGGAATACAGCAATTCGTGGACTTACTGAGGACTTAAATAGCGAGGCTATTCAGCGTTTATAACTGATCAGCTTCGTAAGTGATTGAATAGATTGGTAGCTACGGGTGCTACTGAATATTAATATTAAATTGCTGTTAAATAACGTTTTTATATGAATAAAATAGAATTATACCCCCAAAAGTACCCCCATATATCTCTGTAGACACTGCTATTACATCGCTATCCAGACTTCCCCCGCGCGCGTAACAGCCTCTGATTTAAAGCTTTCTTCTGATTCACCTAGCGACGCATGCTTTATATTAGGATCACAGCAACATTCCGGCAAGGATACTAAAGTAAGTTAAGAAGCGCAGACCTAGATTGCTGCGTGGCTCAGGCTCCTGCGGCAAGGTCGACTGGAGCTACCCTATGCAGGAAAGAGCCTCTTAGAATTTAGTGTCAGTGGTGCCAAATGGGCTGACGACGTACAAAAAGACAACTGAGTTAAAGAACTTCCGCTTCCACGACCTCAGACACCAGCTAACTCTCTGAAGATTCGACGTGAAACACACCAGAGATAATTTGCCAGTCACCCGACGCAGACTTCCACAGAGTCAGCATGCTGATGAATACATCGCCTCGCATCAGACTCTCAAGCTTCACAAATGATGTTGTGTCAGTTCTGTCGATCGCTAATACCTTGATGTAAGTAGGTTCATCCTGCGACGCTGGTGGTGATTCTGCCGTTAGCACATCTTTATAGTCATCGCGTTTAGTAACAAAAGAGTCGCCGTGATAGTGCCCGACGATCTGTGCTTCGTCATGAAACGCTTGTTCAAGCTTTTCGATATCCGCGTAATAGTGGGCATCATGATACAGCGCTATTGTCTCGTGTATCTTTCGTAAGTCTTCATCTACTACGTTCATCATTGTTTCTCACTGATCGAGCTCATTGATAGATAAACCCGAGCGCTCAATCCATCGGTCACGCCTCTCCAGCAAGGGCTGAATAGCCCGACAAGCCTCCTCGATGATTTCACCCAGGTTAGCTGTTTGCAGTTTACCATCGGCTACTAACACATGGCCATCTACGATCGTCATAGCAACATCACCGCCCTGGACCGCATGAACCAGGTTATGATGCAGATTCAGGTATTTTCCTGACCGAATAAGCGGGGTCATTCGCGGCGTATTGGTACGGATAGCGATCATGTCTGCCTTCTTACCCACTTCGAGTGACCCCACTTCATCATCAATACCCAGGGCTCGGGCGCCATTGATCGTGGCCATTCGGCACACATCCCAAGCGTCCAGTGCAGCTGCGTCCTCCGCATTTAACTTTGCGAGCAGTGATGCACTTTTCATTTCTTCAAACATATCGAGATTGTTGTTTTCCTTTTCTCCATCTGTGCCAAGCCCAACAGAAATGTTTTTCGCAAGCATGTCGGTCACTCTGGCTGCGCCCGATGCCAGCTTCATATTGCTGATCGGGTTGTGAGCGACACCTACGTTGTGATTTCTCAGTATTTCAATTTCAAGGTCATCGAGCCATACACAATGGGCCAGCAAGGTGTTGGGCGCAGCGAGCAGACCTTTTTGCTCGAGTACTTCAATAGGTCTGGCTGAATATCGTTTTAACGTCGTCTCAACATCAAATCGACTTTCATTGCTATGCGTATGAAAGCCAACCTGATAGTCACGACAGAGATCACTGATACGGGTTAATGCATTTGGCTCTGCATAGAACAGATGTTCGAGGCCAACCCAGACGTTTATGCGCCCTTGCGCTTCCCCGTGCCACTCCTTGATCAGCGCCTCATTGGTATAGAGCGTCTCGAAATAATCGTGATCTGGATGTTCTGCAACATAAGGCACCAACATGGAGCGTATGCCCAATTCTTTCGCAGCAATCGCGCTACCATGCATGTAACGCCACATGTCAACAATTGTCGTTGTCCCTGATAACAGGGCTTCAGCATAACAAAGTCGGGACGCCAATGCCGCTTCCTCAGGGAGCAATACTCGATGCATGGGATCAATGTACTGTTGGAGCCAGTCCCAGACGGGCAGACCTTCCGCTGTGCCGCGCAACAAGCCTGAGTGGCAGTGGGTATTGATCAAGCCTGGCATCAAAAGACAGTTTTCAAGCTGAACGACTTCTGCGTGCGGGTTTCGACCTACCAGCACATCCCGAGGGCCAATATCCACGATGACACCTCGCTCAACCAACACAGCGCTATCACACAGCACGTCGTTGCCCGGATTCATCGTAACCAGCGTGTCTGCAATGTACAGGGAGCTATTCATACACATAGACTAATGAAATGCGCGCTAGTTGATATAGCAAAAAGTTAATAGGTAAGGGTAATGAAATTGGAGCACCGGTAGCTATCCGAATAGCTCCGACAGGAAAACATTGAACAACTGGCCTTGAGATTTGATACCAAGCTTCGCATACAGATTGCGCTTGTGATTGTTCACCGTACCTTCAGAGATACAGAGGTGGTCCGCAATCGACTTGGAAGCATGTCCCTTGAGTACTAACTCCACGACATCAATTTCCCGCTTAGTCAGTTCTGAATCGCCTAATCTGCTGATTGAGCTCCTGATGCCCAGATTCAATGGTTCTTTGAGTTGCTGAGGCTGCGAGCCTTTTGTATAGAGCCGTTCCCACCGTCGTACGACGAGAGAACGGACTAATGGCTCCAGACTTTTTAGCTTGTAAAAGTCATCTCCAGAAAATGGTGGGTGGCTAACGTCTCGCTCGACAAAGATGTGCACCCATCGGCTTTCATCAATCTGGATGAGGTAACGCACTTCATCGGATATCGTCACTTGCTTGTAGTGAGCGTTGTAGTACTCGGATGCTTCAAACTCCATCGGTGCTACCTGATCGATTCGATACACACCCTGCTGATGATTAGTGATCGCTGCTACATAGAAGGGATCTAGCAGATAGAGTCCGGCTTGGTAGTGTGCCATGTGAGAAAGCAAAACTTCCCGGTCAATATTGCAATAAAGCAATTTCGCCTCATGCCCGGCTTCAAACTGGTACACGATAAGGTAGTCAAAGGTAATCAAGCCATTCAGCAGTGAGGATAGCCGCCCAAAGAAGTCCTGCAGATTGTCTGCCTCGATTAAGTCCGCAATCGAGCGAGACAGGTTCGCCAAAAAACCTTCTTCTGGTTGAACCGCTGAGCGCTTGGTATCTTCAATCAAACTCGCCATCGTGAAGCAAATATAGCACGACCATCCATAGCACAGACATTGCAAACTAGGTATTTCTTGCTATTACGTCCAGTTCCACTTCCGCTGTAGGGTATGCGTAATAAAATGTTGGCGAGGCTACAGGTGGCAGAAGACTATTCATTACTGGACAAAAGTGACTCGATCCTGATTGTCATCGACGTTCAGGATTCGTTTCTGCAGAAGCTGGGTCAGCCAGTAGCAAATCGGGTTGTTGAGCGCATCCGCTGGTTGATCGCTGTCGCCAAATGGATGGAAATTCCGATTGTGGTAACCGCTGAAGAAATCGCGAACCGCGGCCGAACCACTCAAGCGATTCTCGACATGCTTCCCCAGAGTGTTCGTGAGTACGACAAAAACGTGTTCGGCCTCCCAGGACAAGAGGACATCTATACAGAGGTTGCTGCCATTGATCGGAAAACTGCGATTGTTGTCGGGCTCGAAACCGATGTGTGCGTCCTGCACACTGCATTAGGTCTGGCATCAGAAGGGTATCGGGTAGCCGTTGTGGCCGATGCAACCGCGTCCCCCGATATTGGTCACGATATCGGTCTGGAACGCCTTCGGAATGCGGGTATCACGCTAGTCAGCACAAAAAGTCTATTCTTTGAATGGGCTCGTGACCTTAAAACCTGTTACCAATATGTCGACGAGGGAGAACTTCAGTCTCCTGCTGACCTGTTTATCTGACTATGCGTGTTATCACGGCTATTCTCAGCGGCACGGCACTCTCGGATCTGGGTGTTGTTATCCTGCCACTTATCCTGGGAAGCCTTGTCATTATATTTGGCATAACCGAAGGTGCGGCAGGCTTCGTTATTTTTGCCGAACTGGCGGGAATGGCAACCACTTCGCTTGTCCTGTCACCGCTGCTTCATCGCCTGAACAGAAGAACCATTGGTGTCTGTGGTGCTATCTTGGTTTGTCTGGGTAATCTGGCAGCGTTTTTTTCATCGACCGCTGCGTTACTTTTCATCGCACGTATCGTCGCTGGTATCGGCAGTGGCGCCATCCTGAGTGCAACCCTGGCTGTGTCTTCTGAACAGAAAAACGTGCACAGGATTTTTGTGGCCGTTTCAGGCACGTCAATGGCGGCCGCGGTTGTGATGCTGCTCTTTGTCCCTCGGCTTTTGGAATCACAAGGTCCTCGTTCGGTATTCCTTGTGATGGCTGCCCTCGCAGCTATCGTCGTCGTGCTCTCATTCTGGCTAACTCCCTGGACAACGGACTCACCAGATGACCAAGAAGCTGAAGAAAGGCGACGTTTTAACCTTTTTACACTACCGTCTTTACTCCTGTGTGCGACGTACATGTTGTATTCCATCGCTATGAATGGCGCTTACTTCTACGCCTTTCAAATCGGCCTTTCGATTGGCATGGAACCGAGCGAAATCGGGGACGGCCTGGCGCTCGCAGCCGTCATTTCTCTGTCCGGCCCCGTGATGGCAACGCTCATCAGCACACGATTCGGGCGCATCAACCCGCTCATCCTTGCAGTGATTCTGAACGCCATTGGCGTCTGGGTGACGACGCACACAACTTCAGCTACGATGTTCATCGCATCCATCACACTCTCGACGATCATGCTGACATTTGCACAACCCTATTTCCTGGGACTAGCAGCACACCTCGTCTCCAGTGGTCGGTTAAGCAGTGCGGCACGCGGCTCTGCAACGCTTGGTAACACCATTACCCCAGGAATCTCAGCGTTGATCCTCATACTGGGAGGTCAATACGCCACCATCGGCGAGGTTGCCGTTTTTCTTTCCGCTCTGGGAATTGTTCTTCTTTTACTACTTGGCACGCAGCTGAAAAGGGGAGGCACCACAGATACATGAAAGACATTCCTGTTCTAGATCTGGCCGACTATCTGTCTGAAAAAGAAGGGGCATTCGACCGAGCGGCTAACGAGCTACGATACGCATTGGAAGAAATCGGCTTCTTCTACATTGTTAATCACGGTTTCCCGTCAGGATTACTTGAACGAGCTTTCAAGCAAGTTGCTCGATTTCACGCATTACCTGATCAGGAAAAGCAGCAGTTAGCGGTCAACGATCATCACTGCGGCTATATTTATACCGGTGCAGAAGTTGCGCGTTCTTCGGAGTACCACACGGGAACGCTCAGAGCTGATGTTGTTGAAGCCTTCATGATAAAGCGGGATCGCGCGCCAGTCCCGATTGAAGAGACAAACCAGTGGCCGAGCAATCTGCCTGATTTCCGGGAGACGCTCGTTGAATACTTTGAGGCAGCAGAGGAGTTGTTCAGACGACTCCTTCCCGTTTTCGCTTCAAGCCTTGAACTTGCGCCGAACTACTTTGAATCGATGTTCGGCCAGAATGAGGCATTGAATGTTCTCCGCGCCTCACACTATCCGCATGACGTAACACTCTCCGAAAATCAGTTTCATATCTCCCCACATACCGACAGCGGGTTCATCACCTTGCTACCACTGACTGATGTTCCGGGCCTGGAACTGCTGAGTCCGATCGAGAGTGACTGGATTCCTGCACCATATGTTCCAGATTCATTTGTAGTTAACTCAGGCGATTTGATGAAGCGATGGACAAATGAGCGATTTCGATCGACGCCGCACCGCGTACTCAACGACTCCGGGCGTGATCGCTATGCACTGCCACTTTTCATATCACCAAACCCAGCTGTCGTCATCGAATGCCTGTCAACCTGCACGAGTTCCGATAATCCCCCGAAAGAACCACCGATTACTTCAGCAGGCTACCAGGAGCGGTTTATGAAGGAGAATTTTCAACATGCTGCTGGTGACGACTGGGACGATGTATTGGACCCATAACCGCCTGAGTGAAGCGTTTTTCTGCGTGAAGCTAAGGGGCGTGGGTGAGGGTTTGTCCCTTTCACAACTTCGATTTTGTGTTGGTAACACAAAATCAAATAACTCTGCTAGTGGGGTAGCGAACGGGCAAAGTTTTCAGGTTTTGCAAGCCCAAATAGAGGAATTGCATGGTCAACTAGTTGAAACAAATGCCCAAAATAGGGTGTTTGAGACACGCAGAGCATGCACAGATAGCTCTCTACCTGCATCTAAATTCGTTGTTTGTGGTGATTGGCTGACCTGGTGATGGACGGGTAAAAAATAAGTTGCTTTTACAGTCGAGTAACGGGAAATTTACACTAGGAATTGCTTGCAATTAAAAGAGAGGTACCCTGACCGCTTGCTCAATTACCTTTTTTCAACCCCTAAAATACAAGCCTTGATTCTCTCATCTAATGCTTTCTGTGGTGTCATATCATTAAAGGCGTTATACATTTGAGCTGTCCTGTGCGATTTCTTAACTCACGCTACTACTGGTAATTCATACAGACCATTGCAATGTGATTTCCAATGATAATCGTCAATCGAAGCAATATTCTTTTCACATGCATTTTCCATTGCCATCATTCGAGGTGTTTTCATATTTAGCGATGAGTGAGCTCTATTTTCATTGTAGTAATCTTGAAAAAGATCGAGCTTTCGCTGCAAATCAACCCCGTTAAAGAAGAAAAGCTGATCCAGGTATTCCCTTCTGGTTGTACCAATGACCCGCTCGATAAACGGATGTGATGTCGGCGTGCCAGGA
>JABGVY010000263.1 GCA_018645845.1 Gammaproteobacteria bacterium
GCCCCGGCAATTCCCTGAAGGTTAGCTTCCAGTTGGAACTGCTCCGAGTAACTGTTGGAAAAGGTCTCCCAATAGGCTTTGCGCATTAGGCCGAGAGACCTTGGCCCGTTCGCCAGGCGTGCAGCTAAACCTAGCGCCTCTTCCATCAGCTTGTCATCATCTACAACCCTGTTGACCAGCCCCCAGTCGAGGGCAGTTTCAGCGGGTAAGCGTTCAGCGAGCATAGAGAGTTCCACTGCCCGCCTCCACCCAATTATCCGGGGAAGTAGATGGGTAGCACCGCCATCGGGTACCAGCCCAATATTGGCGAATGCCTGAAGGAAGTATGCGCTTCGAGCCGCGACAACTATATCCGCCATCACGGCAAAGCTCATGCCTACTCCCACGGCCGGGCCATTGACGGCACTCACCATAGGAATTTCCATATTTCGGAGCTTGGTCATTACCGGGTGATAGTGCGTTTCAAGAACACTGCCAGCAGGTGGCAGGCTCTCAGCAGCACCCTTTGGCTGCAAGTTGGCGCCCGCGCAAAACGCGCGACCTTCTCCCGTTATCAACAGACATCGTGCATCACTTTGGATGATATCTGTAATAGCAGACGACAATTCCTGAACCATATCGGGCGACAATGCATTCAACACCTCAGGCGCGTTTAACTTTAGGATTGCCACATGATCAATGTAGTCGATCGCAATATTTTCATAGGACATATTCGGCTCAGCACTTTCTTTGGTTGATTAACAACTTAATGATTAATGGTTTTGTACACAAGGGTAAACAGCTTAATGGCCTGGCCACCCAGCTCACGGCCTACCCGGGGCGCAGGGCTCTCGCATAGTCGTTGAGGAATACACCTCCCGGGTCATATTTATCACGAACACGCCACCAGTCATGCCATCTTGGATAAATCCGGGCAAAGTCATCACCGTTCAGGTAATTGACTTTGCCCCAGTGGGGGCGGCCACCATAAGCTAGGAAAACCTCTTCACAGGCCCGATAGTATGGTTCTTCATCCAACTTAATGTCCTGGTGAACAGATATCGTCACGGTATCCCGGTCTGACGCCATTGACAGCCAGATATCGTCAGCAGCAACGGTGCGATATTCCACGGGCCACCGCACATCCGGGAACTGGCGATGGATCAGCTGTCGAATCTCAGCGAAACACGCCTGGCCATTCGCTGCAGGAACACTGTATTCCATCTCCGTGTGCAGATGTGGCCTGTGACTTGGCAGAACCTCGTAGCTCCAGGCAACTCTTCCGCCCTCTTCCCCCAGCGGGTATTCGGGTTCGGTTGTCGCAGGATTGATTGTCTTGATATTTGCTTCATCAGTTCCCGGATACCAGAAGAATTCAAACCTGTCGTTTTCAGCAACCAGAGATGTAATTCGATTCATGGTGTCATCATAACTGGCGACATGAATCTGTTCGCTAAGGACCGCGCTCTTCTGCAACTTCATCCTGATACGAGAGACCAGGCCAGCAGCGCCCACACTAAGGCGCCCGATGGCAAATAGTTCAGGCAACACGGTTTTTGAGCACTCAACCTGCTCGCCACTGGCTAATATCATGTGTAGCCCGGTGACCGAGGCTGAAATATTCTGAAGATTTCGGCCAGTACCATGAGTACCCGTCGCAATAGCGCCGCCAAGTAGTTGGCGGTCGATATCACCCTGGTTTTTTAACGCCAATCCATAGTCGTGTAATTGGCCACCGAGGCTGTAAATCGAAGTGCCAGCCCGGATCCACGCTTCCTGAGCCTGCCTGTCGACTTCGAGCAGCCCTGCCAGGCCACTGCTATCGACAATGATGGAGTCGTTGGTGACCAGAGGGGCGTGACTATGGCCTGCGCCGGCGACACGGATCGTCTTGCCGGCCTGCGCGCACTGGCTTACCAACGCAGAAGCGTCAGCTTCGCTGCGGACAAAAACAAGAGATTCCTGTGAGGCCCGTTGGCGACCCGACCAATTTTTCCATTGCATGAAGATGTTTTCCGGAGACATTCACCCGCGCGGGCGACAACTGTAGCATATTCGAAATGCTATGTAAGTGATTGATTTAACATATTAATAGCGGCTCTAGCAGCCTCGATCAGCCCCCCTGAGTCGGCGCGATTCTGACCCGCAATATCAAACGCCGTACCGTGATCTACCGAGGTACGAATGAACGGAATACCCATCGTAGCCGTGATACTTTCTTCGAAATTATGGACTTTAATCGCGATATGTCCCTGGTCATGATAAAGCGCTAGCACAGCATCAAACTCACCCTTAATCGCCCGATAGAAAATTGAATCAGCAGGAAAAGGGCCCCTGACATCCAGGCCAAGGGATTGGCAGGTTGCTACGGCCGGCGTGATTTCTTCAATTTCTTCCCGCCCCAGCATGCCGCCCTCACCGCCATGAGGGTTGAGCGCTGCAACAGCAACCCTTGGTCTACTGATCCCCCAACTCTCAAGACTCTCAACTGTCAACCTGAGTTTTTCTACCAGAATGGGCTGTTTCACATAGGCGACCGCCTCTGCGAGCGATTTATGGGTTGAGAGGTGAGCAACCTTTAATCCAGTTGTCATCAGCATTGTCGCCGTCAACTCCGCATGTGTCATTCGGGACAGAATTTCCTGGTGACCAATATCCCCGTGAAAACCAGCAGCGTGAACCGCTTCTTTATTGATTGGACAAGTCACTACACCCTGAATCCGGGCATCAAGGCAGAGCGTTACAGCCGTTTCAAAATACCTCACTGCGGCTTCCCCGCAGGATGCCGCGACCTGCCCTACTACCAGGCTGGAGACATCAAATGAGACGGGTTCAAGCACCTGGATAGCCTGCATGGAATCAACGATATCTTCGGGTGACTCTATGACCTTAATCCGGTGTTGGCAGCCAGTCTGATGCATCGCCTGGCGCAGGCAATCTGATGACCCTATGACAAAGATTGTAGCGCCGCCGCCACTTAGTTCGTTGTAGGCCTTTACGACAATTTCCGCGCCAACGCCCGCCGGATCACCCATCGTAATGGCGAGCAGAGGCTTTTTCATCGGTTCTCCTTAGTAAGTAAAACAATCAACACAGCTTAGATCAGTTGTTACACTATTGGTTATCGTCACTATGATAACGCCTGAGGCCGGAAACTACTTAAGAACGGAACGCAATAACAGGTTTAGGGTGTGATCCCGTTCTTCGGATAGAAATCTGATCGCTTTTCCCACGGGCCGATCAATTAAACCCTGGCGTCCATGTTTCAACTGCAGCAAGCTCGCCATACCATGCAAGCCTGCCCAGACAATCGCCGCAAGTTCTTCCACTTCACGCTCTACAAACAACCGATCCTGTTGGCCAGCCCGAATCACGTCCAACAAATGGTCGAAGCAGACCCCGCTCGCCTCCTGTAGCCTGGGGTAATCACCGAATTCAACCAGGCTTGAATCAAAAAACAACTGATACTTTTCGGCATGCTCGCGTGAAAAATCCAGGTAACAATGCCCAAGAGCCAAAAATGATTCCATTGGTGACGTCTGATCAACGAGCGATGCCTTCATCTGTTCACTCAGGATTTGAAAACCCCAGGTAGCGATACCTGCGAACAGAGCGTTTTTCGAATCAAAGTGACGGTAAGGCGCAGTTTGTGAAACACCAATGCCCCGCGCGAGGGCTCGTAGGCTGAGGGACTCCGCGTTTTCTTGTCGCAGGTGCTCGCATGCAGCTTTAAGTATCGCCAGGCGAAGGTCACCATGATGATAGCTGCCGGGTAAGTCATCGGATGTTTCTGTCATTGTGCTTTTTGCGCGATCGTTTTCTTTTCTGCCATTCCGCTGACACTACCCTATCTGAAGTTGACGCTATCTTCATTTGGTTCAGTCACCGGCGATTGGCAGGAATCACCAGTTTAGCCAGTCAGACTTCTGTAAACCCGGGAGACCTCCTCCGGTAACTGCTCCAAGTCCTGAATCACCATATACTGGCTATCCGCACACATCGCGCGCAGGTAATCATGACCCGATGGATCTACTGTCAAACAGTATGTCAGCACACCCTGTTGCTTAGCCTCCGACAACGCCTTCATCGTATCCATCAAACCATAATCCCGAGAATTCCTGTCGGTACCATAATCATGGTCCTGGGGATAACCGTCCGACATGATAATAAGTGCTTTGATTCTGGAGCCCGTTTCGATAAGGCGACGGGTTGCATGTCGGATCGGTGGTCCCATGCGCGTACTTCGGCAGGGTTTGATTCCCCCGATACGCCCCTTGCTTAACGCGTTGAATGGCTCCTCGAAATCCTTGCAAAGATAATAGTCGACCTGGTCCCGCCCATACCCGGAGAAACCACAAACGGAATAAGCATCTCCCAAAGATTCAAGGGCGTCCGCCATTAAAACAGCAGACTCTTTTTCTACATCAATAATCCTGCGGGCAACTTCGTCCTGCGCCTTTTTCTTTTGAAAGAAGTCGACAAGGTATTCATCATCATCAATATCCAAAGGCTCTAGAGGGTCTGCATCAGGATCAGAAATGATATCGTCAGTCGACGCACTCATGTCCAACAGAAAGAGCGTGGAAACATCCCTGTCTTTTCTCTGACGTTGGATGTAAATGTTGTCATCTGGTGTAAGGCCGGCTCTGCGATCAACCACGTAGGATATAGCGCGTTCCAGGTCGAGTTCTTCGCCTTCCTCGACGCCTTTTACCTTTCGCAACATCTCCGGCTTTACCTTGTTCAGCTGCTGGTGGATTTTTCTCGCCAGATCCTGGTGTTCCCGGAGCACTGTATGCACATACTGTTCGTCTGTGTCCATTTCCCTATGCTCGAACAAAGTACACCACTTGGGTCGATAGTCTGCAATTTGATAGTCCCACTCGTCATATTGATGCTCACTCGCATCGCTCGAGCGCGAGGATATTCCGCCCAAAAACTCGAACAGTCCTTCTTTATCTCCGGGGTCAATGTCTCCCGACTCATTTCCAAGTTCGTTCTCAAGTTCGGTGAGTAACATAGCCACACCTTCTCCGACATCACCTTTCTTTAAGTCTCCCAACTCAACCTGGTCCTGATCGCTTCCAGGCATTTCGGCACCCGGAGGCTGGTCGCGCATGGCATCGAGCTCTTCCTGGAGCTCTTCAACCAGGGCATCAATTTTAAGTGTGGAGTTAACCTGCTCCACATCAATCTGGCCGCGATAGGGTACGGGCTCTGGTAGCTCCTCAAGGAGCATGGCCATTTCCTCCTTCTTGATATTGATTAGGTCTTGACCGGCCCCCTCTTCGCCTGTGGATTCAAGCAACCGGTAACATTGACCAACGACTTCTAGCACTTCATCGATGCCAGCTGTTGTTTTTTTTAAGCTACCAAGTGTTTGCCAAAGGAGCGCCGCCTCGGGCCAATAGATTGGACGCACATACTTTTCATAAGCTGAGTCGAGGCTGGTCTGGACAAGAACCTCCAGTAACTGCGCTCTGCGGCTTCGCTCTTTGACCGGCCTCGCCTGAGCCGCCCGATTTTTTTGCCGCTTCAGCTGCGGCTGTATGCCGGGGTACCGATTCGCCAACTGCCAGTCGATCCGAGCATCCTCTGCAATCAGGAAAAGCCGCTCTGCCAACTGACGGTCCGGATAAGCACCCAGCACGGTATTAATCGCCACGATCTGCGCGAAACAACCGAATTCCGCGTAACCCAGTTGATGGAAAAGCGATACTTTGTAAAACCCGAAGTTGTCCGCTTCAGTCTCGAAGATATTGACGCTCTGAGGCAGGCGCACCACCCGCCCATCGTTACCGGGCAACCCCAGAACTGAACCATCGCCACGCAGCCCTGTCAGATCGCGGTTGGTTGCATCATGAGACTCACCAATGCTCTCCACGAGGACATTTTTCGCAGTGATCGCTTCTGCAAGCAGATCGAACGTTCGCCGATGATCTTCGAATAAAACCTGTCCCTGCAAAGATGCGAGCACCTCGTTCGATCGCATAGACTCCAGGTTGAAGTAGGCCTGTCCGGCAAACGCGTTACCCCGGGCAACTTCATTGCCTAACTCAACCCAGCGCTCAATAACGTTCTGACGACCCAATGGAAGCTTTCCCGCATTTCTATTGAATGCAGCTAAACTGTTTGCATGTTCAATGCCCGCACCCAGCGCCAGAATCAATGAGACCTCGCCGGGATCAAAACCATGCAGTAATTCGAAAGAATCGATCAGGTCTGCCAACGAGGCGTCCACGTGTTTTAGCATGGCAGACTCGACCAACGTCATTTGGGCGCCTGTAAACCTATCGTTAAGGCGATCAACATGGTCAAGATAGACGAGGCAACCTTGAATAGACTTCACCTGAAACCGTCTAGCCATCACCCAGGAAACGTTGACAGACTGCTCGCTCAATACCAGGAATCGGAGCAGGTCATCACGCCCTAGGTCGAACATGCCTCGAGCCACTTCCACCCAACAAAAGAGATTGTCACTGTCGCCACGGGCAAGAACAAACTGCGCGGCGCTAAAATAACCTCCTATCAGGCCAGAGGCATGCTGGTATTTGGAATGCAGTGCTAAACCGGCCTGCTCCAGCTCTAATACCTCCTTTGAGTGGAAGACTTCGACGGCTCCCAGCACCATCTGAAGGTAGTTAGCAGCCGGTTCAAACGAATATCCAGAGAGCTGTTCTGCGGCCTTCATGACCTCCATCAGTCGCGACGGATGATCAGTCAAGGCTGCGATTTCCAGCAATAAGTTCACCGTTTCAAATGAACGCCAGCCAGAGTCTGCAATCGTCACACAGCTTTCGGCAAGACGATTTATCTGCTCAGGGTCAAGAACAGCTTCAAGAGAAGCGACTGTCGAACTGAAACGCGCAGCCGTATCCCGATTAATCAGCGAAAGTCGCTCCGCTGCCTCTTCTGTCCTGTGGGTACTCTTTGGTTCCACGAGAAAAGAGCTAATCGGCGGGGAAGACTGCGTCGACCAATTCAGCAATCGCTCGCTGCACCTCAACGTCATCTGAAACCGCTTTGGATATAGCTGCATCGCAAGCACGACGTGGAAGCACTCCCTGGACCATCAATTGCCCGGCGTAAACCAGTAATCGCGTGCTAACACCTTCATCGAAACCATGGCTTCGCAAATTTCTGATCTTCTGACCGATGCGCGCCAACTGGTCTGCAAATGCCGCGCTTACGCCACTCTCATGAGCAATAATACTGGCCTCCTCGGCGAGATCAGGGTAGTCAAAATCTATAGCGATGAATCTTTGACGGGTACTTGGCTTAAGATCTTTCAGTACATTCTGGTATCCCGGGTTATAAGAAATCACCAGCAAAAAGTTTGGATGCGCCTCGAGTATGACTCCCAGCTTCTCTACCGGCAGAATTCTCCTGTGGTCCGTTAACGAGTGGATTAACACAGTGGAATCTTTGCGGGCTTCAACTATCTCGTCCAAATAACAAATTGATCCTTCTTTCACAGCTCTCGACAGAGGCCCATCCTGCCAAACCGTCTCATCCGCCTTTAGCAGGAACCGGCCGACCAAATCCGTAGCAGACAAATCCTCATGACAGGCGACGGTCTGCAAGGGCTGCTTAATACTGTTCCCCCCCTGCCGATAAATACGGTGCGCCATGTACTCAACAAATCGAGTCTTACCGCAACCGGTTGGCCCTTTAAGCAACACAGGAAGTCGCTGCTCGTAGGCTGCCATGAACACCTCGACTTCATCCGCAAGCGGCAGGTAGTAAGGCTCATCCTCCAGTTCGTATCCAGCGGCTAATTCTGTACTCAAGTCACTCTCCAACTAATCTCATGTTTATTTCTGATACCACCCACTTATTCCCCGGTCCAGTTGGGCAGCCGCTTTTCCAGAAACGCATTCACGCCCTCTGTAAAATCTTTCTGTCGACTCATCGCATCGATTAACCTCTCGCTGTCTCTTACCGACCCGGCCACATCCCTGTGGAGATCCTTATAGATCTGCCATCGGCTTTCTCTTAATGATCCTGGAGACACCGTTTCAATCATCTGCCGGACATACGCGTAAGTCTCCTCCAGAAGAAGTTCAGGCTCAACAATCCTGTTAACCAGACCTAACGTGAACGCTTCATCAGATGTAAAGATTCGACTGGTTAGCAGCAGGTCATTCGCGCGCGGTAATCCGATCATCCGGGGGAGCAACCAGGACAAACCATATTCTGCTGGAAAATTGAGCTTGCCATGTGCGGTAGTAAACCTCACACCGGGCACTGCAAACCTGATGTCTGCAAAGCAAGCCAGAACCAGTCCGACTCCGGCTGCCGGGCCATTCATCGCGGCTACCACAGGCTTCGACAGTCCAAAGTGATAGGCAAAAGATGCGTCAAAGTCTGCACTAACACCTTGTCCAGGTTCAGCCAGAACATCAGGCGTGCCTGCGTCGTAACCACCTTTTTCAATATGACCTTCAAGCGCTTTGGTATCGGCACCCACACAAAAACCTTTACCCTCGCCGGTGAC
>JABGVY010000413.1 GCA_018645845.1 Gammaproteobacteria bacterium
AATGCCGGTTAAAATGCGAGGTGTCACTGAGTCCTTGCCTTCGCCCTTGTTAGGCGGCGATGAAGCAAGATGGCATCAGCGATAGCCTTTGATTAACGCAGCTCGAGTTTCAGCAAAGCTGCTCGCACCCAAGAAAAGACCCATCTAACAGCAATACCGTGAATCCTACCCCTCAAATACAGTTCATTACATTAACCAAAAGAGCCTGGGCCGATTGATTCCTTTCAATCGAAATGAAGCTACACTGGCCTCCTGTATTAGTGGTGGTTATAGTGTGGAAGAGATTGGTGACTACTACGCATTACACTATTCTTGGATTAGCCGGGTTATTAGCCATGACAGAAAAGCAAGAAACAAGACCTGACCCCGATTTTCTTTTCTTTCCGGTCGCGCCTGTCGCACAGATTCATTCACTGGTGTTGCAACTGCAACAGAGCCAATGGTGGAGCGCGGAAAGGCTGCTTGCTTACCAGATGGAACACATTCGGATTTTGGCTCAATACGCGGCGGCTACCACACCATTTTATGCCGACCGTCTCGACTCCATTATCGACCTCAAATCAGGAGAACTCACCCTGGACGCGTTTCGCCAGATACCGGTACTCAGGCGTGAGGACGTTCAAGTGGCAGGAGAGCGGCTATTTAGCAGCAAACCGCCGGAGGAACACGGTCAATTGCAAGATGTTCGCACTTCGGGGTCTACTGGCAGACCCGTGCATGTAAAAACTACCGCTCTGGCCGGCAGGATCAACAGCGCCGTCAGTCTGCGTTATCACTTTTGGCATCGAAGGGATCTCACCGCTAAAAACCTCACGATTAAGAATATGCCAGCCAATGCGAAACCCAAAACAGGCGTTAACTGGGCCTTAGGCTATACCAGCCGCGACAGTATGGTCTATAACGTGGCTACGCCTCACAAAAAACTGTTCGACCTTTTGATCAGGGAAGACCCTGATTACCTGTGTTGTTTTCCCTCGACTTTGTGGGAATTGATCCATCGATCGAAGGAACTGGGGATCAAGCCTGGTCGCCTTCGCGAAGTTCGCACCGTCTGCGAGGTGCTCAGTGATGAACTACGTGGTCTGTGTCGCGAGCAATGGAATCTCCCGGTTTCAGACAACTATAGTTCAGAAGAATTTGGCATCATGTCGGTTCAGTGTCCGGATCATCCGTGGGGCCATGTCCAGGCGGATAAAGTGCTGGTAGAAGTACTCGACGACGAGGATCGGCCCTGTGAGGCCGGAACCTTGGGCCGGGTTGTAGTAAGCTCGCTGCACAATTTCGCTACACCGTTAATTCGTTATGAACTGGGCGATTATGGTGAGCTTGGGCCGGCCTGTCCCTGCGGCCGAGGATTACCAGTACTCAGGCGCATTGTTGGCAGAAAGCGCAATCTGGTGGTATTGCCTACGGGCGAAAAAATATTCCCATTGTTCGATAGCGAACCCGTGATTTTCAGTATGCCGGTGCGCCAGTACCAGATTACCCAGAAATCTGTGGATTTGATGGAGATGCGGCTGGTTGCAAACAGACCGCTGGAGACCGAAGAAGAGTTACGACTGAGTGAATATTATGGCCGCAATTTTGGCTATCCGTTCCAGTTCAAATTTGTTTACGTGGACGAGATCAGTCGTTCCGCCGGCGGTAAGTTTGAAGATTTTGTGTCGGAGGTAGAGTAGTAGACCTGCTAGATCAAGCGCCGCTCAAATAGTTATTCAACTCAACCAGTCTTTAGCGCTGGAGCCAATCATAGAATGCGGTTGATGCACTAATCAGCCGCCCTCGCGCACTTTCCAAGAGCGCTGCATGATCTGCGTTCTTCAGCACAACCCATTGCTTGTGCGCGTTCTGTAGATTGGTGAACAACTGGGCATGGCTAGCTGTTTTGGCCAGGGGATCAAACTCTGCCTGAAGAAGAAGCACAGGTACTGAAATGTTGGCTGCAGCCAACTGGTTGTATTCATGGGTGTATCGCCAATCCATTCTGATCGGGTCAGCCCGCAGGCTATGACGAACATACTCATCAATCGCTTTTTGGCTGATTGTACCCGGCAGGAGAAAATCACTGGCCGCAGCCTTCGCTGTCGTCGGTTTCCGGGGCGGCTGACCCGTTGGAAGGTCTTCCGGGTACACGAAGTTGTGCTTCAGCGGATAGCCGAATAACGTGAGACTGGCGATATGCTGCGGGTACTGCTGCGTGGCCAATTGGCTAATCATTGAACCCATAGACCAGCCCCACAGATGCACTTTTCGGCCCGTCTCTCTACTCAGCCAAGCAAGCACAATCGACACATCTTTGGCAGCTCTGTTCGGCGTGTTCCAGCCACTGTCGTCTCTTGGTGTCTCGCCGTAACCCCGGGCATCCATAGCCCAAACGCTAAACCCGGCTTCGTTGAAGTGGTCCATCACAGACAATTCTTCACCTTGCACCTGAAGATCAAAATCCGGCAAAGAACTCCAGGTCCGACCGTGATGAAGCAAAATGATACCTCGTGGGTTTGGGACTTCTTTGGACCACACAGCAATCGGATGACCATCGGCGATCACCGTCTGTTTCTTTGCGTAGTCCGCCGCCAGACAGTTCGTCGCGACCAGGAAACCGATCACGCACACAGCCAACAATCTTTTTGTTTTTAAATTGACGGACACTTTTTCTGGAGCCTCATTAGAGTACAAGAAGAATAAACCACGTTTTGCTACAGGTTTCCAAGTATCTAAGTTAGAGAGTATCTAAGTTAGAGAGTATCTAAGTTAGAGAGTATCTAAGTTAGAGAGTATCTAAGTTAGAGAGCATCTAAGTGAGAGAGTATCTGAGCCAGGATGGCTGAGGTCAGCAAAGTCCGATCGGCGGCGAACGGTTTCTGGTGGGTCTTCCCTCATCCAGCCGCAGGTGCTTGAGGATTTTATTGATGACCTCTGGGGCATCAATACTCGCTACGACCTTTACCGGGCGGCCTTCCACATTGCCAGCGCACTTCTCAACCTCTATGGCGGATGGCCGCCCCGCGATGTAATGTCGAGGGGGGGGGTCAAGTAAATCCGCTAACCTTGCATTTTTTCCAGCATCGCTTTCATTTGCGCATGCATCATGTTGACGGCCTGTAATG
>JABGVY010000225.1 GCA_018645845.1 Gammaproteobacteria bacterium
CCTGATCGTTCGTTTCGCACGCATTTGATCACGGAAGGAAAGACTATTCTGTCAGAGTTTAATACCTCTACCAGGATACGATTCGAACGATTATTGGCAACAAAAAATATTCAGGTTCACAGGGAGTTTCGCGCGACATCTGCCGCTGGTGGTTTATTGGTATCGGCTAACGCCAGAGAGGTTCAGTTAGATGAAATCTTCTGGATAACCCAGGCGAGCGCTCAATTGTGGCCTTCAGAGTCGGGTCTTGATGTAGATGCCGCGGGATTTATCAATGTAGGGGAGACCCTACAAACGCTGAGCTCCGACAAGGTTTTTGCGGTGGGTGACTGCGCGAGGATGGTGAACCATCCGAGACCCAAAGCCGGTGTTTATGCTGTTCGTCAGGGCAAACCCCTGTTTCGCAATGTGATGGCGTTACTTCTGGGTTCAAGTCCAAAGCCTTACAAGCCGCAATCGAGTTTTCTCTCGTTAATCTCGACCGGCCCCCAACATGCAATTGCTTCCAGAAATGGTTTCAGTACGGGCGGCGGCTGGGCCTGGCATTGGAAAAACTGGATCGATACTCGCTTTATGAAGCGCTTCTCTGAATTACCGCATATGCATCACGAACCCGAGAATAATTTGCAGGCGGAATTTGATGACACAATGCATTGTGGCGGCTGCGGCTCCAAAGTGTCAGCGGATCTGCTGCACGAAGTTTTGAAGGATATACTGGGTGAATCTGCACCCGTCGATGATGCCGCAAAGGTTGAGATCCCAGCCGGAAAAATACTGTTACAGTCTGTAGATCACTTCAGGAGCTTCGTCAATGATCCTTACCTGCAAGCGAGGATAGCCCTTTGCCACTCCGTGTCTGACATCTATGCTTGTGGTGGAACACCTCATTCGGTACTTGCCAGCCTAACGCTGCCGTTCGGCAAGCCCGGGGTAACTAAATCTCTGCTGACTCAAATCCTGCAGGGGACTGTTGATCAACTCAAGGAAGAAGGTGCGATCCTGATCGGTGGGCATACCAGTGAAGGACTTGAGCTTTCAATCGGATTTACAGCTAATGGTACGGTCCATCCGGCGGATGCCTGGTCTAAACAGGGTAGTTCGCCCGGCGATGTATTGGTCCTGACGAAGGCTCTGGGGACCGGCACTATCTTAGCTGCCGATATGCGGCATCTGGCAAAAGGAACGTGGGTTTCAGAAGCCTTGCTTCAGATGACGAGGTCAAATAGTAATGCAGTTAAGATTGCGAAGAATTTTACCGTAGGAGGGTGTACCGACATTACGGGGTTTGGCCTAGCGGGTCATTGCCAGGAAATGACCAGACCTGGTTTAGGTATAGAGCTTCAGTTGAGTAAGGTCCCGGTAATGAATGGAGCCGCTGAGTGCCTCCATGCTCTGGGCATTACCAGCAGCCTTCACGAGGCAAACAAGCGGTCGTCTGGTCTATCTGGTCTGGTTAGAGACGCAGAGATTTTGTTTGATCCGCAAACCTCCGGCGGCCTGTTATTTAGTGTTCCCGCGGAAGAGTCTGAAAAGTTTGTCTCAAGGTTGAATCTCGGGGGCTATGAACAGGCTGCGATCGTAGGTCAAGTGACCAACGCGCCGGGTATACAGGTGGTGACTTAATCAATTTAACGGTCTGTTGGATGATTCGAAGTTGTGTATCCTTGCTCTAATCATTCACTTGCACCTAGCGCGGTATTTATATGAATTCACACCCTGACTCGCTCGACATTGATATACCAGGCCTTGCATCCCAGCTCATCGGTGGCAAGTGGCGGGAACGAAACCCTGCGTTCGTTGATGTTGTCTCGCCAACAACTGAAGAGGTTCTGGTGCAGGTAGCAGAACCGACTACTGAAGACGCTGAAGCTGCCGTTGTTGCAGCCCGGGAAGCTTTCGACAATGGGCCATGGCCTGGTATGCCCGTGGTTGACCGAGTATCAGCCTGTCGCCGCCTCTGTGATTTGTTGGAAGCGCGCATGGATCAGTTGAATCGTGCCTGGGCTTTTGAGTCTGGTCCCACGCTTGCCCACGGCGCAATGATCAATGGTACAGCAGGGGTGTCGATCTGGCGTCAGGCGTTGGAGCTTGCCCCGAATTTACCCTGGGAGGAAGAGCGAGATGGCGCGCTAATCTGGCGGGAACCGATCGGGACCGTGTTGGGTGTGCTGACTTTCAACGGCCCGATAGTATTGATGGGAATGAAAATCATTCCCGCACTGTTAGCCGGTTGCACAGTGATTATCAAACACGCTCCTGAATCTGCCCTGACCTCCCGGCTCATTGCCGAGGCGATTCGGGAGGCAGACTTCCCGCCTGGTGTTGTCAGTGTTCTTGCTGCGGGTACGAGGGTCAGCCAGCACCTGGTCAGTCACCCCGGTGTTGATATGGTTGCGTTAACCGGGGGCACCGAGATTGGTATCGATGTTGTAAAGAGAACGGCGGAGCGCCTGGCAAGAACGGCACTGGAACTCGGTGGTAAGTCGCCAGCTATCATTACTGACGATGCAGATATAGATGAAGTCATTGAGACGCTTGGCCCGGGTAGCAGCGGTTATATGGGCCAGGTCTGTGTCAATCTGTCGCGGGTGATTGCCCCCAGGCATCGTTATAACGAAGTTGTGGATGCGCTGGCAAATTACTACGCTTCAATTCAAGTGGGCGATCCTTTTCATGAATCTGTGGACCAGGGTCCGCTCGCGGTAGCGCGCGCTCGCGACCGCGTCGAGCGTTATGTCGATATCGCGAAAAAGGAGGGCGCATCGGTTGTGACCGGTGGTCACAGGCCGGCGCATTTGAATCGAGGCTGGTTCTATTCGCCGACTTTATTAGCAGAGGTGACAAACGACATGACCATCGCGCAGGAAGAAGTCTTTGGCCCGGTAACCGCGGTAATCGCTCACGACGGCATAGAAGACGCAATAAATATCGCTAATGACTCCCGATTTGGACTCGCCTGTTCGATCTATACCAAAGACAGGGAAGCAGCACTGAATGCTGCAAAAAAAATTCGCTCCGGCGCTGTGGCGATTAACAGTGCCGGGGTCAGCCTGACGCAGCCATTCGGTGGCTATAAACAGTCAGGCTGGGGACGTGAATGTGGACCAGAGGGGATTCTGGAGTTCACCCAGATCAAGCAGGTTATGTCGGCGGCGACTTATCATGACCACTAGAAACAGTATTCATGAGCCGGGACCAGGTACTTCAGTCGCTTCATAAAATGTAGCGTTAACTGATTTTGGGGGATTAGCGGCCATAGCCTGCTGAAAAATGGCCATATGAGGTTCCGCAAAGTGGGCGGTAAGAGCTGCCATGCTGTCCCATTGCTCAGTTACCCTGATAACATTTGGATTGCTGGTCTCGACAGAGAATGTATAGTCGTTGCAGCCTGTCTCACGCCGACTATGCGTCTCCATCTCCCTGATGGCTTCTTTCATTGCTGCGATATCAGATTCCGTTGACTCGATTATTGCGTTGACGACAATCATGAATACTCCTGACTTTTCTAGTTGATAAAGATTGTCACAACTATCGCAGACCGACGTCGCTCAGTACAGCGTATGGTTTACAGAGTGTCGCAACTTTCAGTTAGTGATGATACAACTCGACTCGCCATGCCGGCAATGTGGCCAGTCCCATGCGGCTTTAAGCTCGATACTGGTCTATACCTATTCGTATTCCAGCGCTGATATGGTCTATACAGTAAGCTATGGAAAATAGAACATAATCACTGTGACCTGATCTTCAATGGGCCAGCGTAAGGCTGTAAAGGGGCGGTCACGTGCAACACCTAAAGGATGACTAACTATGTTTTCAGATACAGTTACTGACATTGCCGGGCTACTGATTGACCGGGGGGATACAGTCTCTGTGGCAGAGAGTTCAACCGGAGGATTGATCTCGGCGAACCTGCTGTCGGTGCCGGGTGCATCTGCTTATTTTCAGGGCGGCAGTATTGTCTATACACTTGCTTCAAGGCGGGCATTTCTTGATCTTGACCGCGCCAGAGTTCGCGAGCTGAAGCCGCTCACGGAAGAGATGGTCGCTGAGTTTGCACGTGCAGCGCGTGAAAAACTGGAGACCACCTGGGGTATCGCCGAGTTAGGTGCCTCAGGACCCGCAGGTACACCCTATGGTCATGGGCCAGGGATCAGTGTCATCGCGATATCCGGACCGTGCTCCATCAGTAGTACGACACGAACTGGTAAGGATGACCGGCACAGTAATATGCTTGCCTTTACGGAAGCAGGTCTGCTTCTGTTTCGCCGGGCATTGCAGACCTAAAACATGCAGTCGTGCGGTGCCATCGTTCAATCGAGTCACGATGCAGTTGATTACTCGAATCTGGGTACACCCCTGGCAATTGCGTTTCGGTCGATTTTAATTGTCAATTTCGTTTACAATAAATCCTGGTGGTTGCCATCAGGCAGGTTGACAGCTGCGATTGTTGTGAAGATATTATTTGACACAGGGTATGTCGACTTAGTTGTCGGAGAGGCGTTATTCCTGAGCGATTTGGGGGCTTGAACTCATTGAAGAAGATTACGGGTATTTACGAATTATCAGTGCCGCTCGAGGGTGACATTACGAATGCAGTGGTAAATTTTTCGGCCCATGATGTTTCCCTGGTCGCTGTTGTCAGTAATATCACCAGGTTGGGGCGGCCGGTAGTTGGTTATGGGTTCAATTCCATAGGCAGGTTCTCGCAATCTGGCATCCTTCTGAGGCGTATGATCCCCCGGGTCCTCAATGCCGACTCAGTATCTCTCGTGAGCGAGAACGAAGATTTTTTCGATCCGATTGCTATTTCCAACATCGCGATGAGCAATGAGAAGCCTGGTGGCCATGGAGACAGGGCAGGGGCATTGGCTGCACTTGAGCTCGCTGTTTGGGACTTGAACGCCAAGCTGGCGGATGAGCCCGCCTGGTCATGGATCTCTAAATGCCATGGGACACGAATTGATCGTCCTGATGTTTCGACTTATGCCGCGGGAGGTTATTACTACTCCACGGATTCATTAGCGAGGCTAGGGGATGAATTGCGCGGTTATCGTGATCTGGGTTTTGATGGTTTTAAAATCAAAATAGGTGGTGCAAGCCTTGCAGCGGACCTGGAGCGAATTGATACTGCGGTAGATTTGGCAGGCTCAGGTGAGCGGGTCGCAGTTGATGCTAACGGTCGATTTGATGCAGAAACTGCTGTTCGATATCTTGAATCAATATCGATACGTGGCTTGCGCTGGTTTGAGGAGCCTGGTGACCCGCTCGATTTTGAGTTACTTAGTCAACTTAGTGGGATGACTGATGTCCCACTGGCAACAGGAGAAAATCTCTTCAGCGTGCAGGATACTCGAAACCTGCTGCTTTATGGTGGTATGAAGCCGGGGCGTGATGTTTTCCAGATGGATGCCGGTTTGAGCTATGGGTTGACTGAATATGTAAATATGCTCGGCCAGCTGGAATCAGCCGGCATGAACAGAAGTCAGTGTTTTCCGCATGGTGGGCACTTGATCAATCTGCATATCGCCATGGGTCTTAACCTGGGTGGCTGCGAAGCTTACCCTGGTGTATTCAAGCCTTTTGGCGGCTTTTCTCCGGCTTGCGAGATGAGCAATGGTAGAGTCACGCCGTCTGACGCACCTGGTTTCGGGCTTGAAGAGAAACCCGAGCTAGTACCCTACCTCAACGAATTAGGTGAGGCTTTTTGACGATGCGTATTGCTATATTTGGCTGCGGTGCCATGGGTTCTATCTATGCAGGTTTGCTCGCGTCGGCCGGGCATGACGTCATCGGAATCGATCGTAACAAGGCGCATGTCGATGCGATCAACGCCAGCGGACTCAGAGTGCTCGGTGCAAGTGGGGATCGTTGTGTCGCCATTCAGGCGTACACGGACCCTCCGGATGTTGAAGTGGATTTGCTTGTAATTGCAGTAAAAGCTGCACATGTTGGTGAGGCCAGTGCTGCCAGGGTTCTGGTTAAATCGACAGGTTCTATCCTGACCATTCAAAATGGCCTAGGTAGTGCAGATATTGTTGCCGATATTTTCGGCAGTGAAAGACTGGTTGTTGGGGTTGCTCAGGGCTTTGGGGCATCGCTTCAGGCACCGGGAATCAGTCACCATAATGATATGAAAGCAATTCGAATGGGTGGCTATACGCAGGGCAACAGCGAGCGATTAAATAGTGTCGTTAACACTTTTCAGGCATCAGGCTTTGATACACAGGCAGTCGATAACATTGAAGTTGTTCAGTGGGAAAAACTGATTTGTAACGCAGCCTATAGTGGCCCTTGTGCGCTGACAGGGCTGACGGTTGGGGAGGTTTTGGATGACCCTATCGTAGGTCCAGTTAGTCGGGCGGCAGCTACCGAGGCCTGGGAGGTCGCAAGGAAGAGAGGGATACCGATAGCGGTCGATGACCCCGTCGCTTATGTGCAGGACTTTGCTGAAAGAATGCGTGCTGCCAAGCCCTCTGTACTCTTGGACATTGAAGCAGGGCGTCGAAGTGAAATCGATTTTATCAATGGCGCGGTAGAGCGCGAAGCAGTGCGCGTAGACTCTGTTGCACCAGTGAACGCGACAATTACAGCGCTGGGCCGCTCACTTGAAGAACGATTGATGACTGAAGGAAATTAAAATGATTGATGGAGCAGGGGTGCGACAACAAGCTAACCGCTACGAATCAATTTGATGAGCTTCCTGGTGCCGATGTGATGGTGCGGACGGGCGCCGAATCTTATCCAATTTACTACCTGCCAGCCTCTATACAAAATTAACCAGTAAGGAAAAAACATGGTCGAAACCAGGAAAGTCGAAACCAGAAAAACCTTCGTATCCACATCTTCCCCTACCGGATCGCGCAATGGGGCGGGATTTAACCCTTGCCAGGGTCTCTATTTCGAGCCCGTGGGGGAAAAAGCCAGGGTAGCGCTCATTGCCACGCATTATAACGTTGATTTCAGCGAGCATTATCTGGGTGAATATATGGCCGAGCGTGGATTTGGTTTTCTGGGGTGGAACACACGCTTTCGAGGGCTGGAATACGCCTTTCTTCTGGAGCATGCCCTGATCGATATTGGTGAGGGTGTTAAGTGGCTCCGGGAAGTAGCGGGTGTAGAGAAGGTTGTCATACTTGGGAATTCCGGCGGAGGGTCGCTGATGGCTGCGTATCAGTCACAAGCGAAAGGGGTGACGATGAAACCCACGCCCGGTTTGGAGTTGCCAAAAGCGCTTGATGCAATTGAACCAGCAGATCTCTACATTTCGCTTTGCGCGCATGGCGGGCGCCCGGAGGTGTTAACGGAATGGTTTGATCCATCAATCACCGACGAGAAAGACCCAACGAGTATCGATCCGTCACTCAACATGTACGACGAAGCGAATTCCAGACCCTACTCAGCCGAGTTTGTTACGAAGTATCGCCAGGCTCAGGAAGCAAGAAACCACAGGATCACCGATTGGTGTTATGAAGAACTTGAGCGACTGACCAGGCATGGCATGACAGACAGGGCTTTTAACATGTATCGGACCTGGGCAGACCTCAGGCTGATGGACCCCACTATCGACCCCAATAATAGGCGGCCGCAATGGTGTTATGCGGGAGACCCTCGGGCTGCCAATTTTTCGCCTCGTGGGATTGGGCTGACCAATACCATTCGTACCTGGCTATCGATGTGGAGTCTTCGGGATTCCTACTGTAGCGGGATTCCTCATCTGCAGAGGATTGATGAGCCGGCGTTAATTGTTCAGAGTGATGCAGACACAGGCGTGTTTCCGCGTGATGCCCAATTGGTTCATGACTCTCTGGCATCCGATGATAAACGACTGGAAATGATACCGGGAGACCATTACCTTCTTGAGCCCGCTGACGCACGAGATAAAGTCGCGGATATTATCGCGGCATGGCTCAGGGAAAAAGCGTAGTCAAAATCGTCGGATGCTCATTCCGCTGGATTCTGGACGCAAGAATGCAATGGACGCTGATCGGCTGCCGCCGGTGTAGGCTGTTGGTGAGTTTCGCCGTAAACCGCTGAAGAAGACGATAAAATTTGTCAACGCTATTGACCAAAATCGTGATTGGCAAGTAGGCTGTCTACTGCCATGACCGAGAGGAAAGATGAGCGGATATAGACAAGTAGTGATCTCCGTCAACGGAGAACCTGCGGATTGGGCCGATAATGCATGGAATAATAGGGGTTGATTATGAGTAAGCCATTTGAGTTTGGTGGTCTTCATCACCTTGCGCTGGTCTGCAAGGATATGCAGCGTACAGTCGATTTTTATACGAATATTCTGGGAATGAAGCTGAACAAAGGGTTTGACCTGGACGGTGGATACGGTCAACACTTTTTCTTCGATATGGGCGATGGCCAGGAGTTGGCATTCTTTTGGTTCAAAGATGCGGGCGGTGCGAAGCCGGGTGTGGCCTCAGCAGCCAATCTTGTCGCTTCGGGCAACGGGACAATAACATCGGCTCATGGATCCATGAACCACCTGGCGTTTTCTGTCTCAAAGGACAAGATCGACGGTTATCGAGAAGAGCTGGTTTCCCGTGGTGTTGATTGTTCTGAGGTCGTTAACCACGATGATGTGATCACGGGTGATGAAAAAAGGACATCAGACATGCCAACGGATAAAACCTGGCTTCGCTCGTTTTACTTTTTTGACCCGGACGGCATCATGCTGGAGTTTTGTGCAACTCTGTCGAAAGGCGTTCAGGTTGCCGACCTGCCAGTCAATGAAAAGGGTGTTAAGGCTAATGGCCAATTGATAATGGGTACAGTGTGACTTTCATCGACTTCGCGGTTGATGGTATCGCTGGTATTGCGCCGAATTTAAGACAAGGAGATAGCCAATGAGTGATGTTGAAGCGCTAATGAAAGCCGATACGAAAAGGCGGGTTGCGATGGTTGCCGGTGACGTGGTTGCGCTGGGTGATTATCTGGCCGAAGACCTTAGTTGGACGCATTCCTCCGGCAAGACGGATTCAAAAGAAAGTTTTCTGGCGGTGATGGCTAGTGGTAGTACGGTTTATCATTCATTGGATGTCAGAGACACCAAGGTGCGTATTTTTGGAGATATCTTCGTTCTTGAAGGTGTTGTCTTCGGTGACGTGACAAAAGACGGGTTGGATAAGAAACTGGTCAATCGGTTTATAACGGTCTGGCAACAACGCGAGCATGACGTATTTCAATTGCAAGCGTGGCAGTCAACAGGACTAGCATAGAGCGATGGACTTTATCGTAGTAGTAACATTTGAGACCACACTGGATAATCATGCAGAAGCTCTTCAGGTTCTGGATGAATATATCGATAGCTTTCTGAGTATACAGCCAGGCTTTATCGACAGCAGGCTCAATGAGCGAGAAGATCGCGGTGGCTATCTTCACTTTGCCCGCTGGAGAAATGAATCTGATTTCAGGGCGTTTGCAGACAAAGCGAAAAATCACCCGCTGCTACCTAAAATTCGTCAGTTCGATGCCAGTGCCAATTTTTATCAGGCGGTACGACACTATACCGGTCCAGTCGTTGATTGAGCGTTAGTTCGGCCGAGAACGTCACTTCCGTGCGTGAAAGAAAGATACCATTGACGAAATGAGCGTATAGATAGGTATTTAGGGTCGGTCTAGATTGGCGTGCGCCGAAAATTCCTGTAAACAGTACAGGTCACTCCACGCTCCAGAGCCTCATGGGAATAATACTGACCGACACACCCACACGATACGGACTGGTTTCCGTCTTGATGCATTGGCTCATAGCGATGACCTACCTTGGTTTGTTTTGTATCGGCTGGTATATGATGACGCTTGATTACTACAATCCATGGTATATCGCTTTACCGCATTGGCATAAGAGCATCGGTATGTTGCTTCTGGTTGTCGTGTTGTGTCTGGGCGTCTGGCGATTGACAGTAAAAAAGCCATTAAACCTGGAAAATCATTTAGGTTGGGAAGTGAAAAGTAGCCGGATCGCACACTGGCTGCTTGGCCTCGGGGTTCTGATTGTACTGGTGTCGGGCTATCTTATTCCAACAGCCGAGGGCAGTGGTATTTCTGTATTCAACTGGGGTACATTCCCCGCCGCATTTAGCCTGCCTGGCCAGGAGGATATCTCGGGACTAGTTCATCGGTACGTTGCTTACTTTATATTGGGGCTTAGTTTTGTCCATGCAGGTGCTGCTCTGAAACATCACTTCATTGACAAGGATGATACGCTGCGACGTATGCTGTCTATCTCTATTAACCGGAACCAATCATGAAAAAAGTAATATTGCTGAGCTTCGTTGTGTTGTCCTGTGTCACTGGAATGCAGTCCCATGGGGCGGAGTACGTTTTTGATAAACCAGGTCAACATGTGTTTATCACTTTCAAGGCAAGCCACCTTGGGTATTCCTACATTTTGGGTCATTTTGAAAATTTTAATGGCGCGTTTGAGTACGACTCAGGTAAACCTGAGGATTCGACTGTTCATGTAACGATTGATGTCGAAAGCCTGGATACTGATCACGCAGAACGCGACAAGCACCTTCGGGGGTCTGGCTACTTTGACGTAGAAACCTATCCTTCAATCACTTTCGCCAGCAGCAATTACGCAGGTAGCGCGGACGGTGGAGTGTTGACGGGCAATTTGAACCTGCGCGGGGTGAGTAAAACGATTGCTATTGATGTCAAAAAAATTGGTGAAGGTGACGATCCCTGGGGTGGTTATAGAAGTGGCTTTGAAGGAAGTGTGATTCTTGATGCAGGTGATTACGGGCTGCCTGCCTGGATAGGCGATGTTGAAGTTTATCTTGTTGTGGAAGGTGTTCGACAGTGATGAGTTTAGGGCGCAGTTGGTTAGGAATTCTAGATAGGTGTGAATCAGGTGCGACGGCAGGAGCCTTCTATTTGCGAGATTTTCCCACTTGTAGAATGAACATTATTTTTTAACCATGACGTTATTTGTCATGGCGAATACTTGCGTTTAATGACTCACTTGACTCACTTGACTCGCTAAGGCCAGGCCAGGAACCTATTCCAGGGATTAGCGCGTTAGCTTGCGGGTCCTTCCACGTAGAAAAGTTTGTTGTAAATAGACCACTGCCCCTCGACTCTCAGCAGGGACAACGTGTCGAGAAATGTCATGCCAAGATAGTCATCACGAACGCGGGTTACCGCTGTGTCACCAGCAATATCAATTGATACTATATCCAGCCTTGCCGCTTCACCTTTTGTCTTCGCAGAAGGTTGTTGGCTTGAAACGAACCCTGCAAATTCCTCTACGGACATTTCATGCAATCCGTCTTCTAGATAACCTGTTATCTTCGCATTCGGATGGAATGCAGCATGGGTTTTCTCGGCATCGGATTCATACATACAATCGAAGTAAGTCTGAATTATTTCCCTGATTTGTTGTTCTTCACTCACAATTCAATTTCCTCAAATGATTAATATTGACGGGACGAAATTTGTCGCGGCTAAAAACCGAGAATCCATTCAGTAATCCCTGAAATGGTTAACGATTATCGGTGTATTGATAATGCGCAACCTAGACCAATCTGTCGAGTACTCACTGGGCGATTTCCAGGTGCTCGGGTTATCCGGTCTCAAGAGATTGAATTCTTCAATCTGAACTGTCACTAACGGAATTGCCGAGCCTTTTCTACGTTTAAATGGCATGGCGCTAGCCTTCAAATATCCTCGCACATATATGATCGATGACGATGGCTAGCTGGGCGCCTGCAATGACAACCCGTCAACGCGTGGACAGGTTTGTTTTGTTGATCTCATGGTGGTTTTTATCCGATGACTAAATTGCGCCCGGCAACCATGTTGGACAGTTTGCGGAAAGCGGTTTCCCGGGAAAGATACTTCATGCCACAATCGGGTGCGACCACCAGTCGTTCCGCAGGTAAATATGCCAGGGCGGCCTGAATCCTTTCGGCTACTATTTCGGGTGTCTCTACGGTTTCATCGCGAAGGTCGATAACACCGACATGAACACGTTTCGAAGGCAGGCCCTGAACCAGGTCGAGTTTAAGCTTTGGTTGTGCGCATTCGATAGATATTTCATCGGCTGCTGAGGCATCCAGTTCATCCAGGAAAGCGTAGCCCGCAGGCTTGTCGGCAACATGTTTACCGTATCCAAAACAGACGTGCAGGACGGTGCTGCCTGTTGCGCCCTGCAGCGCTCGGTTGATAGCTTCCACTGCGTATTGACTGGCCGCTTCTGGTCTGGCTTGCACATAAGGTTCGTCGAGTTGGATGATGTCTATGCCTGCAGCAAAGAGTGCCTTGAGTTCTTCATTAACAGCGTCCGCATAAGCCATCGCCAGAGACCCATCATCTGGATAGTAATCATTTTGCGCCTGTTGGCTCATCGTGAAGGGACCAGGCAGGGTTAGTTTGATTGGTTTGTCAGTGTGCGCCTTAAGGAACTCTACGAAAGGGAGTTCGACAGGCCCTGATCGTTTAACCTCTCCAGTGACCCTTGGTACTGGTACAGTTTTGCCGGTTCTGTCTATCGCTTCGCCGGGACGATCAAGATCGATTCCTGAGAGTGCATTGGCGAAACGATTTGAATAGCTCTCGCGGCGCATTTCACCATCTGTAACGATATCTACGCCGGCGCGGTGCTGGTCGTCCAATGCCATCAATGTTGCGTCATTTTGTGCCTCCTCGAGATACTCGGGCTCTATTCTCCAGAGATCATTTAGCACGACACGCGGTGGCAGTGATTTCCCCAGACGGGATTTATCGATAAGCCAATTTGGTTGTGCATAGCTGCCTACAAGGCTTGTGGGTAAGTTTTGAAGCGACATTTGTTCTTCCTGGTTATGCATCTTTATTGAGTTAAATCAAAGATGATTTTCAATTGTCAGCCAAACTATCTCGTGGAAATGTACTGCGTCAACTAAACGTCGGTAGGCTGGCCTGTCGTTTGTATAATAAATGTACTAGAGCAATGTACCCTGTATCCTGTAACATGATAAGTCAAATAATTTGACAGAAAACCTTTTTTCATGAATGAACAGCAGTTAATCGATCGCCTGACGTCACTCGCCCCGTTGTTGGAAGAGCATGCGGAAGAATCGGAACGCCTTCGCAAGCCTGTAGATAGCGTGATGAAAGCGATAGAGGACACGCAGGCCTATCGTTATTTTGTTCCAAAAAAATATGGAGGCTTCGAGTTCGGACTTGAGGGTTTTATGGATATTGCTGTGGCCCTCGGCGCCGCTGATGTTTCCACCGCCTGGGTTGTGACTTTTTGTATGGAACATAATTGGCTAATAGGGCTCTACAACCAGCAAGCGCAGGATCATATTTTTGGCCAGCAGCCTTATCTTATTGCCCCCGGGGCTCTCGCTCCTCGAGGTAAGGCAACCAAGGTTGAAGGTGGATATCGCCTGAGTGGGCATTGGGAGTGGGGTACCGGCGTAATGCATGCTGACTGGGTGCTTGTAGGAGCATTAACAGAGACCGATGGCCCGCCAGAGGTTTGTATGTACGCCCTGCCTATTGCAGATGCGAAAGTGGTAGATACCTGGCAGATGTCCGGCATGGTAGGAACCGGTAGCAATGATATTGTTGTGGAAGATGCGTTTGTACCTGAGTTTCTAAGACAAAATCTAACGGAGATGCGAGCAGGTGACAGCCCTGGCGCGCAATATCACCAGACGCCGACTTTCAGGATGCCTATGCTTCCTGTGCTCGGGCTTACAGCGGCTGGCCCGGCAGTAGGCTGTGCTAAACAGACTGTGACTCGTTTCAAGGAGCGCCTGCAGGAGAGAAACGTCTATGGTACGCAGGATAAACAGTCCGAGCGTGCCCTTGCTCAGTCAAGGCTGGCTCATCTGACGGTTCGTGTGCAGACCGTCGAGACAAACCTAAAGTGCATTGCGAAGGATGTCGCAAACTGGGGCGAGTCTGGAGAGATTTGTCCTGATGTCGAGCGGGCCGAACTCAGGGTACGAATTGGTCATGTGGTGCGGGAATCAAGAAATATCGTTAGAGAGGTCGTTGAAGTCAGTGGGGCTCATGCGCACAACCTCTCGAATCCATTCGGGAGGGCACTTCGTGATCTTGAGACCTTGTCCTGTCATACTGTATTTGACTTAGATATCGCGACTGAGTCATACGGCAGGTTGTTACTCGGGTTACCTTCAAATTCACCACTATGACATCAAAGGCTTTATAAAATGGCTCGTCAGTCGAAAGTACCAAAAACCCCGCGCCGGTCGATGGGGATATTTGCCGAGCTTGTGAAAGCCATTGATTGGTATGATGTAAGCCTTCAAAGCATATTGACTGGGCGGGGTTTGCAGTCATTTAACCGTACCCAGTCAGTGATGCTGATCCACATCGCCGAAGGGATTATCAAACCCTCTGACATCGCCCATGACATGGGGGCCACTCGCCAGAACATTCATGCCATGGCAAAACCCCTGATTGATGCACACATCATCGAAGTGGTTCCTGATCCCGACGATGGTCGCTCGAAGCAGTACGCGTTTTGTGAAGATTCACTGGAACTGCGTGACACGGTTCTTAAACTGTTGAAGCACCTGGACAAGAAACTTGGTGAGCGAATTGGTAAATCCGACCTCAAGGACTTGAAGAGGGCTCTTTCCAGCGATTGGGGCGAGATCATCATCCAGGCGCCATGAATTGAGCCTATCCGGATTTTTCCTCAAGTTAACCCATCATATCGACCTGATTTGATCTTATATTAGTCAAAATACTTGACTAATATTTCGGTGCTGGCAGAATCAGATCGTTAATCCATTCAAATATGGGGGTCATATGAACGGTAAATCTGGCAGTTTGATGTTGTTTGTAGCGATCGCGCTACTCTCGAGTTGGGCGAGTGCCGCGGAAGTTCTGGAAGAAGTCGTGGTCACGGCAACGAAACGGGCTTCGAATCTTCAGGATGTACCTATTTCAGTGGGGGTTATTACTGAAGAATTTATTGATGACTTTCAAATCAAAGATATCAGTGATGCGCAAAATTTTGTGCCTGGTCTTCAGGTCCAGCAGACATTTGGTAGCTGGGCAGTGCGTATTCGTGGTCTAGGTTCCGGGATCACTAACCTTGCGTTCGATTCTTCAGTACCGATTTATATAGATGATGTCTATTGTGGTCGTGGCAAGTGTATGGAATCAGCATTTCTTGATGTTGAACGGCTTGAAGTTGCCCGGGGACCTCAGGGTGCATTGTTCGGAAAAAGTACAATTGCAGGCGCAATTAGTTCAATCAGCGCGAAGCCTACCGACAGTTTCGAAGCGGAGGTAAGGCTGGGGGCAGAACTTGAATATGGTGGCTACACTGCTAATGGCTATATCTCTGGCCCACTGTCCGAAACGGTGCGTGCTCGACTCGCGGTGAAAACCAGCGACCTGGACGGGTATACCGACAATATCGCGACCGGCGATGAAGATGGCAGTCAGGAAATCAATGCGGTCCGGCTTGGCTTAGAGTGGGATGCGAGTGACACAACATCGTTTTACGTCAAGCTTGAAACGGGTGAGTCCAACACAGACGGGCGAAACAACCAGTTGGTGCGGCCAGGCGCTATGTCTTCCGTAACAACAGACCCCAATGCAGAGTACAAGGCGGATACCAAAAGAAGTGTTAGCACCGGTGAACCTAAGGAAGACTTCTACGATTATGAGTGGAGCTCACTGACCGTTAAAATGGAAACAGAATTAGCTGGCCATTCCTTGATGGCGGTTGCTGGCTACTGGGAATATGAGAATAACTGGTTTCTGGACGTGGATGGCCACCCCGAGGCAATTCTGAATACAGCCCTTGAGGACGAGTATGACCAGACTACTTTTGAACTTCGTTTGTTGTCACCCGCAGGCCAGACCTTCGAGTATATCGTCGGTGCCTGGTATCAGGAATCTGACCTGACGACACGACAGCTTTCACCGTTTCATCCGCTATTCTGGCAAGCAGTGACGGGTATTCCAGTGTTCGTGGGTGTTAATATCCCGCCACTGTCTCTGGCGTTCACTTCGGGCTCCGGTATGGATAGAAACTTTTCCCGCGAAACCGAAGCTTACTCCGTGTATGGGCAGGTAACCTGGAACCTAAGTGATCGATTACGCGTGATTGCTGATGTTCGTTATACGGATGAGGATCAGGATGCGGTGGGCCAGGCATTCCCGCTGACCTTCCCAACATTTAATACTTTTGAACCGCTGCGCGTACTGCAAAGTACAGCCGGTCATGACCCTGAATACCTGTATCGGCAGAACAGATCTGACGACAGCCTTGATCCATCGGTTAAGTTTCAGTATGAATTGAGCGACAGCACGATGACCTACCTGTCCTATGCGGAAGGTTCGAAATCAGGCGGCATGAAGGCTAACGATTCCAAGCTTGGGGCGCAGCTTCTGCAAAAATCAGGTGATTCGGCATATCTTCAGAAATATGCCGGTGTCTCATCTGTTACGTCCGACGATGTTCGAACGGGTTTAACACTGAAACAAGACAATGGTGTTTTCGATTTTGAAGATGAAGAGGCTGAGAGCTGGGAACTGGGTATGAAAACCAGCCTGGCAGGTGGCTCTGTTAATGTTAATGTTGCGCTGTTTACAACTGAATTCACCAATCTTCAGACCTCAAATTATGATGGTACACAGTTCATCATTGGTAACGCAGGTAGTGCGACTGTTGATGGCGCCGAGGTTGAAGTGAGCTGGCAGGCTTCGGCTAACCTTCGTGTCCACTCATCCGTAGCGTGGATCGATGCAGCGTATGATGATTTTGCAGGCGCGCAGTGTGTCGAGGACTCAAGTGGAGCGCCGGCTAATGCTGATTGCGATCCGGTAACTAATACAGAGAACCAGAAAGGAGAAAAGCTGGAGCGTTCCCCTGATCTGGAATTTAATCTTAGTGCTTTATGGGAATCGCAGCTTACAGACACGATGCGCCTCAAGGCTTCCGCGTCTATCTACTATTCCGATGAATACTTCGTGCAGCCAACGCAGGCCGGTTATGCAACCCAGGACTCCTTCACGAAATACGATGCACGGATTGCTGTTGTCGCAGATGATGGCCGATGGGAAGTTGGTTTAACCGGAAGAAACCTGGGTGATGAGATGGTTATACAGCACGCCTACAATATTGCCGGTAGCCAGTTTCAGAATGTGGCCATGGGGCGTTCCTATACCCTGGAGGGGGTTGTTCACTTCTGATCACACATCAGTAACAAAAAAGGGCCCCAAAGGGGCCTTTTTTGCTTAAAGCACGGTGTGTTACCGGGATTGGGTTGAAGCCGTTAACGCGCCACACGCGCGGGCGCGTGTAGCTTCATTCAGTCGCTTTCAATATCCTTACAAGGGCCTGTGCGTGTTCTGCGGCCTTAATTCCCAGCGGCGTTAAATAGCCACCATCAAGTTGCGTCGTAAGACTCGATTCAAACAATCTTTTAGCAGATGCAATCCTTTCCGGTGATGCTACCTGATGCACTTTCAGGCCCATCTGTGAGCTGTCGAGTTCAAACAAATTTAACAATTCAACGTCTGCAGCAAACTCGTCGTCTAACTTCACTGATAACCCTCTTTCAATTGCCCTGAGTTCAGGTTGTAACCTCTACCTGCTTGCATGGCAAGAACTTTGTCTGAGCGAACTCAGGTATGACCGAATGCCAGCATAGCGTCGGCGACCTTGATGAATCCTGCGATGTTAGCACCCTTGAGATAGTCGACTCCATCCGCATTTTCGCCATACTCGACACAGCTATTGTGAATGGTGTACATGGTATCTTTCAGTAACCTTTCGAGCTCGGCTTCGTCCCAGGAAATGCGAGAACTGTTCTGACTCATTTCCAATCCGGAAACTGCTACACCGCCAGCGTTAGCCGCTTTGCTAGGCGCATATAATATTCCCGCGTTCTGAAATGTGTGGATTCCCTCCAGGTTAGTCGGCATGTTGGCACCTTCAGATACACCTTTGCAGCCGTTGCTGACGAGGTTTTCCGCGTCGTCGCGATTGATTTCATTCTGAGTGGCGCAGGGCATCGCTATGTCACAAGACACGCCCCAGGGGCGCCCGTCATGGAAGCTTGCACCTTTAAACGTTTCTGCATACTCACTAATGCGACCACGGCGAACAGTTTTCAGGTCCATTACAAAAGCGAGCTTTTCAGCGTTTATTCCATCTGGGTCGTGAATAAACCCGGATGAATCGGATAGGGTCACCACTTTACCTCCTAGCTGGTTCACTTTTTCTACCGCGTAGGTGGCGACATTGCCTGAACCTGAGACACAGACGGTTTTGCCGCGGATATCATCACCCTTATATTCCAGCATGTTCTGCATGAAGTATACCGCCCCATAGCCAGTCGCCTCGGTTCTGATTTTGCTGCCCCCAAATGCCATACCCTTGCCGGTAAGCACGCCAACAAAACGGTTTTCAATTCGTTTGTACTGCCCGAATAGGTAGCCGATTTCACGGGCACCGACACCGATATCACCTGCTGGGATGTCGGTATCTTCACCAATATGTCGATACAGTTCGGTCATGAAAGATTGGCAGAAACGCATAACCTCGTTGTCACTTTTACCCTTAGGGTTAAAGTCAGAGCCACCCTTGCCACCACCCATTGGGAGTCCAGTCAGGCTGTTCTTAAAGGTCTGCTCAAAACCAAGAAACTTGAGTACGCTAAGGTTAACTGACGGGTGGAAGCGAAGCCCCCCTTTATAGGGGCCAATTGAATTGTTGAATTGCACCCTGTACCCGCGTTGGTTACGGATATTCCCTTCGTCGTCAGTCCACGGCACTCGAAACATGATGACCCTGTCTGGCTCGGCCATTCGCTCCATGATTTGCATTTTGTGGTATATCTGCTTGTCCGCAATATAAGGGAATACGGTTTCTGCTACTTCGGCTACCGCCTGGTGAAATTCCTGTTCGCCGGGGTTGCGTTTCTCAACGCCGGCGATGAAACGTTTAAGGTACACATCGGTTTTGTTTGCAGAAGACTTGGCCATTTTATTCTCTTTTCTATGACAGAAATGGATCGTGATGGTCGTTTGAACGGAAACTGTACTCGAAGGAGCGATAAACCGTGTTCATTCGAGGTTATCCTACCTGTGGATACTGGGCTTGGCCAGCAGGGAAGGTTCAGTCCCAGGGCTTAACCAGAACTTTAGCCTGGTTGTTAGGGGTCGCTAGAGACTCAAAGGTCGAAGCAACGCCGTCTAAAGATGTTTGTCCAGTTATCAGCGGTGCTACATCGAATTTACCTTCAGCAATGTAGTGAAGGCTCTGAGTAAACTCTTCCATCGACCAGCCCAGCAGGAAATGCAGACTGAGTTCCTTGTTAATGGCAATGAGTGGACGCATATAGTCCTGTTGCAGGCACACCCCAACGATCATTATCTTCGCGTTCTTTGGTGCCCCGAGAAAAATCTGATCGATCATGCCTGGAATACCGACGCACTCGAATATGACCACTCCCTCCCGTTTTCTTAATGCAGGCACCCGGTAAGGGTCGGTATCAGAGGGGTCGATCACGATATCTGCTCCGATCGCTTCTGCCAGTTTTCTGCGACCCGGTGAAAAGTCTGAAACAATAATCGGACCAGTATTAATTTGTTTCAATACCGTGATGATCGCCAGTCCAACGGGCCCTGCACCGATAATCAGAATGGCTTCTTTTCCCGACACTTGCGCCTTGTTAACCGCGTGAAGGCCAACGGCCATAGGCTCCGTTAAGGCTGCAAGGTCTGCGTTACATCCGTAGGGGACAGGGACAATTAATGACTCGGAGAGCAGCATATATTGCGCAAAGCCGCCCGGTATCTTGTCGGAGTATCCGACCGCTTCCGTTGGTTTTCTTAACAAAACGGGTGCTGCACAGACCAGTTGGCCCCGTGCAACACTGCCCTCGGTCTTGGGCCCATAGTCGACGACTTCGGCGCAGAATTCGTGGCCCAGTATGACCGGGTTGAATGTCGTTAACTTGAATGCGCCGCCGGCTTCTCTGCTTGTGTTCACGAAATCTTCTGTATGTCGTGCCGCATGTAAGTCACTGCCGCAGATTCCACAGGAGATAGATTTGACCAGCACCTCGCCTCGCTGGGGTACAGGATCAGGTTGTTCTATCTTAGTCAGAACACCTCTTTCCATGGTGACCGCCTGCATTAAAGTAGGACTCCGGCTGACTGAAGGGGTTCAATATCTGTCTTACTGTAGCCGAACTCCGCCAGGATCGTCTTTGCATGTTCGCTGAGGCGGGGTGCAGGTAAGCGAATACCGGTATTGTGCCGCGAAAATCGTGAACTGCGGTTCACGTGTCTCATGCTTCCTGCCATTGAGTCCTCGAAGGTCTTGATGACTTGAAGGGCCTGAATCTGCGGGTCTAACAATATGTTGTCAGGGTCGAGCACGACACCAAAGGGGACATCTTCTTTGGTGAGGCGTTCCACGAGTGGCGCTGTTTCCCAGGCACCGATCTGCGCTAGCAGTTCCTGGTAAATTTCTGAGTAATGCGTGTACATGGACATCAGATCCTGGAATCGAGGGTCTTCCGCCCATTCGGGCTTGCCTACTGCCCGGGCCAGGCCGTGAAACTCATCGAGTTGGAGTGTCATGAACGTGATATGGCCATCCTGTGTAGGGACAGCCTGATAAAGTGCTGTCAGATCACCGCCTTCTGAGTCGGGTTTGTCTACAAAGGATTGATCGAGCATACGGTCAGGCCAGATAAAGTAGAGGCTGGCCTCCAGCATGGACACTTCAACATGTTGGCCCTTACCCGTATTTTTTCGATCGTATAGTGCGGCGGTGATGGCCTGAGCCATGGTCAGAGAAGTGACCTTGTCGCAAATCATCATTTTGATTAGATCCGGCTTACCATTTGTTGTCTGGGCCGACGCGAATCCAGCATAAGCCTGGATAACTGGGTCATAGACACGCCTTCGAGAGTAGGGACCTTCGGCGCCAACACCGCTGATGGAGGCATAGATCAGTTCTGGGTTTATTTTTTTCAGGTGGTCATAATCAATGCCGAGTTTCTCAACGACGCCAGGTCGGTAGTTTTGTATACAGATATCAGCCCGTGCCGCAATTTTGTTGATGATCTTTATTGCTTCCGGCTTACGTAGATCCAGTGCAATAGATTCCTTATTTCGATTGATAGATGAAAACAGACTCGACACGCCGCCGTTGATCGCCCCAGCCATACGCATTGAATCTCCAGTAGGTGATTCCACCTTGATGACGCGTGCACCCTGGTCCCCCAGGATGCTCGTGGCGAGAGGGCCGGAAATAACACTGGTCAGATCAAGAATGGTGACGTCTGAGAGAGGACCAGTCACTTAGTCTTCCTTGCCGGACGTCCGGTAGTCGCCGAATTTGCCATCTCTCTTTGACAGCGCATCCGTCAAACCACCGGCGAGTTCTTTGAAGTGAGCTCTTGTCGACTTTGTGTGGAAAGCAAGGGCCTGTATCTCGGTTCCTTGCCTGATCGCGGCTCGCATGCCCATCAGGTCCATTTGCCGATGAACAGCGCGTTTGTTCATTTGCTCGATATCAGTTGGGATTTTTGCGATCTTTGCGGCAACCTTCATGACCTCGGCTTCAAGATCGTCGACCGGGAATGCTCGATTTGCAAAACCATAGCTCGCGGCATCTGTGCCACTGATCGCATCACCGGTAAGCATCATTTCCATAGCGTTTCGCATACCTACTACCCAGGGGAAAAATTGATTGTCCGGTGGGCTCATGCTTCTAACAACGGGGTAACCAATTTTTGCATCATCGGCGACGTAAACCAGATCACAGGAAGTAGCAAGTTCAGTGCCTCCGGCCAGGCAGTATCCATGCACCTGTGCGATGACCGGTTTAGCAAGATCCCAGACCCTGAAGGCACCTTCTACGACGTGTCGGGCCCAGCTGCCGTCTCCGCCAGCGGTATGAAAAGGTCGATCTTCGTCACTGTTTCCCTTCAGGTCGTATCCGGCGCAAAAAGCCTTGCCTGCACCGCGAATGATAGTCACCCGGATGGCATCATCATTGTCGTTGGCCTCAAGGGTGCCATAGATTTCGCCACGTAATACGTTGTTAAGTGCGTTGCGGGAGTCAGGACGGTTCAGGGTGATGCGGGAAACACCTTCAAGCGGTGAATCCACAATAATGTGTTGGTAGTCAGTCATACTTTTACTTGCCTGATGAATTGTCGAACGAGTTTGAAGCAGCCACCCGTAATTTGCAAAGAGCCCTCAGCGGGGCGGATAAAGAGCCCTCAGCGGGGCGGATAAAGAGCCCTCAGCGGGGCGGATAAAGAGCCCTCAGCGGGGCGGATAAAGAGCCCTCAGCGGGGCGGATAAAGAGCCCTCAGC
>JABGVY010000342.1 GCA_018645845.1 Gammaproteobacteria bacterium
GTCCAGTAGCCCATGCGGGAACCGACGAAGACCTTGGCCGGTTGGTCGATGGTCACGCTCGTATAATAGGAGGGTGATTTTAGTGCGTTGTGCCATTCCCGGCTGTAGACAAGCTGCGCAGAATTCTGGAAAGCAACGGTGCCGTTATAAGTTGCGATAGAGCGAGGCCCGTGTTCTTCTACGAGTTTGCTGACACGCTCGGCGATTTCATCGAGGGCTTTCTCGCTGTTGATGTCCTCGAATTCCCCGTTACTGTTCTTGACCTTACAGCTCGTCATACGTTGCGGCTGGTACATTTGCTCGACCAGCTGTCTGCCTTTAATACAGGTATAACCACCATACATCTCGTTATCGGTATCAGGTTTAACAGACAGAACTTTTCCATCGGAGACCTCAGCCAACATGGGACAATAGGCATGGCAATAGCGGCAGAAGGTTTTGTGAGTTGTTGTGGTCATTTTTGCTACACGGTTAGAGTGTGAGACCTCTAATGTGTCGCCGCCTGCGGTTAAAGTCAACTGTGAAGAATACCATTTAGCTGCGTTATTGCTTATGGTTCATAGCCCACGGAGTGCTGCCTATGGTAGAACAACCCGGTCACCAAAGGGCTTATGCAGAAATATGCACATGAAGTTGATTAAACAAGTGCAGGAGCTATTCGAAAATAGCTATGGCACGCTGAACCATTTGGCTGGTGTTCGCCACTTCTTTTCGCCAGCTCGAATTAACCTGATTGGGGAACATATCGATTATTGTGGTGGTTTGGTATTCCCCACGACGGTCCAGTTCGGCACTATTATTATCGCGCAGCCTAATGGCCTGGGGACTATTAGGGTGGTGTCAATCAATGAGCCCGGTAAGGTTGAGTTTGATCCTGCTGGGGCATTACAGCGAAGCACGCCAGGCCATTGGGGTGATTATGTCAAAGGGGTGTTTGTCGAGTACGGCAAAATTAATGTCGATCTTCCTGGTCTGGATGTGGCCGTTGGCGGTGATATTCCGGGTGGTGGCTTGTCTTCGTCGGCTTCTCTGGAAGTCGGCATAGCGGTGCTGATTGAAACATTTACTGGTTATTCCAGTTCGGACGACAGTTTCGCCAACCGGCAGGCATTGAGCTGGTTGGCACAGCGAGCTGAAAATGAGTTTGTCGGTGTCAACTGCGGCATCATGGACCAGGGCGCTATTGCGCTGGGTAAGGAAAACCATGCGATGCTGATGGATTGCAGCGACCTTTCCATCAATTACTGTGCGGTTGAGTTGGGCGATTACAGTTTGTTGATCGTCAATAGCTGCAAGCAGCGTCGCTTAGACGAGTCTGCCTATAATGAACGCTGCGAGGAAGTAGCACTGGCACTGTCAATTTTGCAGCCCGTATTTGGTATTGGTACTCTCTGTGAGTTACCCATTGATCTTGTGAACGATGCGCTGGACTGTATCGACGACCCGATACTATGCAAGCGTGTAAGGCATGTTGTTAGCGAGCACGATCGTGTGTCCCAGGCGGCAAGTCGACTGTCGAATGGTGACGTCGAAGGGTTTGGCAAGCTCCTGAACGCGAGTCACCGTTCCCTGCAACATGATTACGAAGTGACCGGTCATGAATTGGATACACTAATAGGGCTTTCCCAGCAGCAACCCGGTGTTCTGGGTGCGCGAATGATGGGGGCTGGTTTCGGTGGTTGTGGCCTTGTGTTGATTAGAAGCTCTAACATCGAACAGTTCGCGAAAGTTGTCGGAGCTGCTTACCGGGCAGAGATAGGCTATGACGCAGAATTTTATCCTGTCGAGATTGGCCCTGGGGCCCAAGAGATCATGAGTGCCAACGATGAGTAACGGCAATGAGTAACCGGGGGGGGATCCAGTTCAATCCGGTGGAGCATCCCCACCGACGTTTTAATCCCCTGCTAGGGCAATGGGTGCTGGTGTCGCCCCACCGCACAAAACGACCCTGGGAGGGAAAGCGCGAAGATCCTGACCCTGGTGACAGCCTCAGGCATAGCCCGGATTGCTACCTTTGCCCTGGCAATATACGGGCGAACGGTGAGACCAACCCGAACTATTCGACAACTTATGTGTTTGACAATGACTTTGCGGCTCTGAAGCCAGACGGTGCGATAGGCCAGGGGTCCGGCGAAGGTCAATTGATGCGGTCAGTACCGGTAACAGGACAATGCCGGGTGATTTGTTTCTCACCACACCATGATATGACTTTACCGGAGATGACGGTCGATCAGATTACCGGGGTCGTAGAGCTCTGGCGAGACCAGTACGTTGAACTGGTCCAGAGTCATGCATGGGTTCAGGTGTTCGAAAACAAGGGTGCCATGATGGGATCCTCCAACCCACACCCGCACGGCCAGATTTGGGCAAGCCATTATCTGCCGAGTGAACCGGCGCAGGTAGATGCAAACCTTCGAGCCTATTTTCTGGACCACGATTCACCAATGCTGCTGGACTATGTTGACGCGGAACGGTCTGACGGTGCGCGCACAGTGGAGGAAAATGACCACTGGCTAGCCGTCGTTCCTTATTGGGCACTGTGGCCTTATGAATTGCTTTTACTGCCGCGCAGGCACGTGCGGCATCTTGGCGAGTTGGATGTAGTTGAGCATCGATCACTGGCGAATATACTGAAGCGTTGCCTTACCAGGTACGACAACCTTTTCGGGACGAGTTTCCCTTACTCGATGGGCTGGCACCAGGCTCCAGGTATTGTGGCGGGTATGGATAACAACCGTGATCATTGGCAACTGCACGCGCATTTTTATCCGCCACTGTTGCGGTCGGCAACCGTCAAGAAATTTATGGTTGGCTTTGAAATGCTGGGAGAAGGGCAGCGGGACATTACCGCCGAGCAGGCGGCGGAACAACTACGGGCACTGTCTGCTACCAGACATTTTCGTGCAACGGTTTAGCTGGATCAGATATTGAACAATGTTCAGCGCTAAGGCGAGGGTTTGCTCGTTCGATCGTATTCTGCAAAAGAAATGAGGCGCCTTGCTGACTCATCCCACAACGCGAGCTTCGCCAGGCGAAAACTCTCCCAGAAGGTAATTGATTTACTTTCCTGCAGCATTGGGTCCGAGTAGTGACAAGCGGCTAGCTTGTAGTTCGGGATCTTTGGATTCAAGTGGTGCAGATGGTGGTAGCCGATATTGCCGGTCGCCCAGTGAAGCCATCGAGGCAGGTTATAGAACGAGCTGCCTTTCATCGTTGCGTTTTTATAGTCCCATGCTTCCTCTCGCTCCCAATAGGCTTCGTCAAATTGGTGCTGGACATAAAACAGCCAGACGGCGATGGTCGAGGACATCAGCAGTATTGGTGCAAAAACGAGGAGTACAGGTTCCAGACCGAAAAATGAAATTAACGCACTATAATAAAGCACCATTCCGAGATTGGTGCCCATGATACTAAGCCAGACCCTTCGGGGTGCCCTTTTTTGTTCAAATGGGAATCGCTGCATGATGAGAAAATGGATGGGAGCGAAAATGAACATAAGGATTTGTGGATTGCGGCCGATCCGGTACCAGATACGACCCCAGAAAGCTGCAGCCTTGAATTCCTCGGTCGTGAGCGTGACAACATCGCCGTAACCCCTTCGATCCAGATTTCCAACGGTCTGATGGTGCTTCAGATGCTGGCTGCCCCAATAGTCGAGGGGTGTATTGGTCAATACGCCAATAAAGTTGCCAAGTGCTTTGTTCTGCCAGCCTTTTCTTGGCAAATAAGACTCGTGGGCACAGTCGTGGCCAATCATGAATAGACGAACGTGCGCTACGGTCGCAAGTAGAGAGGTCGCAAGGACGTATCCATAGGAAACCGGAAGCAATTCGAACATCAGGTAGACTGATGTTGCGTAAAGTATCAACGAGTTGCCGAACTGGAAGAGTGCTTTAGTGAGAGAAGGAGAGGCGAAGTCTCTCGCGATCTGTGAAGCCGATACATTGCCCGTCAATTAACTACATCCCTGGGTTCTTTCCAAATCATGAAATTTGAAACAAGGCGCGGAGTATAGCCAATTTCAACGTTCCTCTAAATCACTGAATTGATAGTAAGCTAATTTTTTTAGAAAACGATGCTTACGGCTTCCTTTGCTGGAGGGTTCGATACCGTAAGCGCAGCAGGATTTTGAAGACGTTTAGAGTTCGTTTCTCATTGGGTAACTCTAGGGATTGGTTTAATCGATAACCAAGGTGAGGTAAGCTTTTTCCGTGGGTATGATAACGTCATGATTGAAACAGAAGAGCAGCTGCTACAGAGCGTCAGCCAGCCATTTGAGGCGCCAGCTTTGCAGGCCCTTGCCGAGCCGATGGAAGCCACTGAGATCGTGATCTCCACTTTCCCAAAGTGTGGAACCACATGGGCCGCACAAATTGCGCACGGACTGCGTTCGGCGGGCGATGTTAGTTTCGCCAATATTAGTGAAGTGTTTCCATGGATCGAAATGGGATATCGGTTCGGACATGACCTGTCCAGGCCGCAGCAATTTTCACCGCATCTGTTTAAATCCCATATGCAGCTCTCTGAGTTACCGCCTGGTGGTAAGGTGATTAACATCATAAGGAACCCCGGAGACACTTTGGTTTCCTATTATAATTTTTGGTCAGGTGTGCTCTTTGACCCTGAGGTCATTTCCATTGAAATGATGGCGAGACAGTTTTTCCTGCTGGATCGGAGTAGCGGTCCGCAGAACATGTTTCGACTGAATTATTATCAGCACCTGGTTGATTTTCATTCTGCAGATTACGGCGGTCAGGTACTCTATATCGCCTACGAAGATATGAAGTTGAATTTGCCGGCGGCCGTCAGGCGGATCGCGCGTTTTATGGGCCTCGATCCCAGTAGAATCCTTCAGCAGAAAGTAGTTGAACAGGCTGCTTTTGGGTTCATGTCCCGACATAAGGAAAAGTATCAGGAGTTGGTCCCCGGCGGTGTACTGGAAATGGTGGTGACAGGCAGGGTGGGTGATTCTAAACAGAAGGTTTCAGCCGAGCTTCAATCCGAACTTGATCAGGCCTGGCAGCGATATGTGACGCCGATGCTGGGTTATCAGAACTATGATCAATTGCATGATTCAATTTCGCTTAGTCGATAGGGGGTGGGGTTTAAATGTCTAAAAAGA
>JABGVY010000302.1 GCA_018645845.1 Gammaproteobacteria bacterium
TACCGAAAAACCCGCCAATACCTGATAGCCAACACCGATACACAGCAGCCCTTCGGACTGCGTGTCGGGAGCCAGCGTGGCCCGGTTGAATCTCTCTGGGCGGGCCATTTACGGCGCGTTTTGTAAAGTAAAGCGTGACGGCCGGCAGCCAATTTCATTCTTGAAAATGGCGAGAGGCGATCTACGATCTACCGAAAAACCCGCCAATACCTGATAGCCAACACCGATACACAGCAGCCCTTCGGACTGCGTGTCGGGAGCCAGCGTGGCCCGGTTGAATCTCTCTGGGCGGTTCATCTTCTTTAGGCTGCAAGCCTTCCAAATTTAAAGCGAACTCATTTATGTCCTAATTCAAGCAGGAAGCAGCCACTTTGCTTCAGGTTGGGAAATCATCGAAACATAGTTAGGAGTGAGTGAGTTAGGTAAACTGAAAAGATGCGAATCAAATTATTGCAGGCGTTTGCCACAACGTTACTTCTAGCGGGATGCGGCGAGTCTGCGCCGGTAAAGACGACACTGTCTGCATTGAGTGAAGTTCAGAAAGACTTCGATGGAAGGCTAGTCATGGTCAGCGGAACCCTTCGCACATTCGATATGCCCAGGCACTATTGGATAGAGAACGACGCGTTAGATCGTGTGGCACTTGAGGGGGCAATCAATTTTGCGCCACTGGTCAGTCAAACGGTCACGGTTAGAGGAATGTTTCGATATGACACTGAAGTGGGACGTCGGATTGAAGTGGACGAACTCGTTGCCTTGGAGTAATCGGGATTACGCCAGAAAGGGTCGACACGGTAGATCCCCGAAACGTGCGCCCGAATTGTTCAACACGGTTAAGCACCAGCCGCTCGTTTCGCAAGATATATATCAATACTGAATCTACCGGTTCCCAGGGCGGCGACCATCAAGAGGCCAGCCGTGATACCCATATTTTTAAAGAAGTTCTGGGTTTCATGGTTGCGTTCCATACCCTCGGAAAAATCCCAGAAATTGTGCATATAGAGGCTGATGACGAGCGTCAGACCTGCTAAGAAAAACGCGGCAGGCTTGCCTCTAAATCCGACAATAAGCGCCGCCCCAAGGGCGAGCTGCATCACAATCGTCAGCGGTAGTAACGCCGAAATCATCGGCACATTGTGTGCCTCCATATAGGCGACGGTGCCTTCATAACCTGTGATTTTGCTGATACCCGGCAAGATAAAATATAGGCCGAGTAAGAATCGCCCAATGAGTAGGCAGGTGTTTTCGATTGCTATTGGCATATGATTTCCTTGTTGTCGGATGACATCATCCAACAAAAGTAAGGTATCGGAAACAAAAAAGTATAAAAATCCACAAAACACATCAATACCGATATTCGGCAATCCGGGGGCCGTATTGTCGAGCATCATGAGTGGCGTTCTAGCATCCTGTTCAAAGACTGATTATTTCAACATGCGCTTGATGACTTTGATCACATCTTCTAGCTGGCTGAGATCATCCGTTGAGCGCTTCACCAGCAACGTGCCTTGGAGCGCATTAAACAACAGGCGGGAAAGGCGAACAGGGGTTTCGTTGAATGTCAGCTCCCCGCGGCTGCGCCCATTTCGCAAAATGCCTTCAAGCCAACGCTGGTGCTCTTCCATGAATTGCTTAACTTCCAGACGCATTTCCTCTGGCAGAACCGTTATTTCTGCCGCCAGCGCGCCACACAAACAAACCTTATTCGGTGTCTCTGCAAAATGCAGGTACGGTGAAAAATAAAATTCCAGAGCATCCCAGGCGGTTTTATGTGGATCTCTCTCGATCGCTTCGAGTTGTGATGCAAAGGTGTCTCTATATCTGTGGACAATGGCAGCACCCACGGCAGCTTTGCCAGGGAAATGGTGGATAACGCTGGGCTTTTTTATACCCACCTGTACGGCGATGTCTTGAAAGCTCATCGCCGTATAGCCTCTGGTCTGAATCAGTGCTTGACCTACATCTAGAATTTTAGTCGCGGTATCCATCAGGGTTCTGAAGTCGGCGCGTGCTGATTAACAAAAGGCAAGAGAGCGTCCAGTATTTCCGGAAGGTTTGGTGCAAACTTAAAGGAGGAATTGTGAATCAATGTGGTCGCAGCTCTTGTATTCGTCACAGGATGTAAATAGTCCGTGTATGCGGTGTGGTGCAGGAGAAGCGTCGCGGGGATTTGCAGTTCGGCCAGTTCTTTATCTGTCATACCAAGCGCGGTCTGGTTCATCGACGCCCGCAGGTGATCCCCGGACGTTTTCATTGCTGCCAGAAAGTCGTCAATAGTTGCATTAAAGAAACGCTGCTGCCTCTCGGGTGTATTACGCTCCAAATAGGCGCTCCAGAGTGGCGTTTCCGCCAATGCCTGCATGGTTGTTATTTGCTCCCTGCTAATATGCTTCGTTGTAGTCAACTTTTGATCGTGCAAGTACTTGTAAAAGTACTCCTCAGACAACCGCGTAGCGGCAAGTGGCCCTCCGGTGAGCGGCGCAATCACCAAAGCAGCAATGTCTTCGGGGTAGCGCGAAGCGACTATCAAGTTGGAGCGAGCGCCAGAAGACATACCATAAAGCATCACTGGAGCAACGCCTAAGCGCTCTATCAAAACATGCAGGTCTTCTCCCTCCTCAACCATTTGTGGTTCGCTGCCGAAGGTGACTTCTGAAAGACCCAAATTACGCCGATCATAAATGATCACTCTTAGCTCAGGTGCGGCCGCTGCGACATTCCGCGCAAAGCCACCGAAGCCCCGGGTGTCGCCGTTACCGCCCGGTGTCACAATTAATGGAATAGTGCCGTTAGGGTTATAAACTTCGACGTGTAGCGTTACGTCACGTTCAGGTCTGAGATCAACGCTATGGGTCTGCATCTCCACATGCTCAGCACCTGCCGCAGGTAGCGCATTAAAATACACCTCGAACCAGGAATTGTTAGCGGCGCCGCGAAACAGCGTGACGTCCATTACATCATTCTGAACATCGACGACTTTTTCAGCATTCGCAGTAAAGGCACTGGACAAGGAAAACAATGCTGTCACGAGCAGCCTGGTGAGTAGGGATGCAAGACTGGCGCGGTTATTCATTAATTTTCTCTTGTTGGATGCTGGCGGATCAAACCTACCTACCGTTAGGTAGATAATCAAGCGACTTCCCGTTCTTCTATTGTTAGCGGAGATCCACGAAACAGGACAAGAGATGGTCTTGCTCTAGCACCCTGTCGAGAGCCTTAAACCTGCGACCGGTCCAGTTGATCCACCCGACGCCGGATTTCTTCCTCTGGATAGAACGCATACAGAATCGCGCCCACCAGACACAAACCACCGGCAACCGGACCTATTAACAGCACGCCTAGTGGTTCGGCAGCGCTTCGCCCATAGGCGGCCAAAAGAAAGCTGAGGATCGCTGCTGAAGCCGCATAAACCCATTTGGTGAATAAACCCTGAACGCCGTAATACATCGCCGCACGGTTGGCACCCGTGTTTGATTCATCAAGGTCGATGAGTTGACCCAGGATGACAGTTGGCAAGATCATAATGCCGGCGATCGCTAGCCCCTTAATCGCCGTCAACCCGACAATAACAACCAGGTTCAATGTATCACCCGGCCCGCCCGGTGTACTTGGCGTTAACAACCCATAAGGGATCATCGTTATGCCCAGGATGAAAATCGTCAGGATCAGCGAACGTTTAGTCCCAATTTTTGCCACGACCAAATGGATCACCGCGAACCCGATCAGAATACCCGGTAGCATCGCCAGCCCAAGTTCCGCCGCAAAACCCTCATCCCTCCCCAGGATAACTCTCGCGATATATGGGATGGCCGGGCCGCTCATACTTGAGCCCAGGACAAAGACAATCTGGGCAAAGAGATAGATCATGAATGGTCGATTACTCATTGTGGTCAGCAGAGCTGAACGCATATCCAGTTCAGACGGCACCGATTCGAACTTAGAGTCATCTACTGCGAGGATGGGGCAGATACAACAGATAAAAGAAAACACGCAGGACAGAATCACGACCCACTGAATGGCACTAGTTGCATCCATACCCTGGCCTTTGAAAAAGTCGATGCCCGCAAGCCACAGGACTCCATAAGCCATAATAATGGGCCCACCCACCATCGATCGTAATCGTGAAAGCTCAACGCGAGCTTTCTCTGTTTTTGCTATTTCAGGGATCAAAGCAAGGTACGGCGCAACATATACGGTGAAAAAGATGTAGTACATTGCGAGCGCAATCGTCAAAAACAAAAAGGTGTCAAAACTTTGCGGTTCACCGGGTGGAAAAAACAGCGCAGCCGGAATAAACACCATGGGGACGATTCCCACGATCAAAAATATCCGCCTTCTACCCCAACGGGACCTGGACCGATCAGAGTAGTGGCCAACGAATGGGTCTGCCAACGAGTCCACAATACCGCCAATCAACCTGGCCAGGCCATAGGCCGTTAGCACGCCGAAAAAAACCTCCTCACTCACCAGTACCTGCAGCCCCGCACCCTCAGGTGGCAAATAAAAATAGATGCCAATGGAAGAAACGATGGAGCCTGTAATGACCCAGCCTGGGAAGCCTATAACAAACAACAGTTGCTGCCTGAATGTTAGAAGACCAGCATCCTCACGTTTTTCTGAATTACTCATATTGTCGGTGCGCCATCCAAACTTACTCTTCAGAATTCCGTAGGGATTTGCTATTACACGAAGCCTACGTGTCGAATACTCTCATCACAAGGCAACAAAACGCGAATAGGAAAATACATAAGCGAGCTTACATATATAATGTTGTCATCCCCGGTGCCACTCGGTGGCAATTTCCATCAATATGACGGGAAGACCCGAGAACCGGCCATCTCTTCTAAAACTCAGGGGCCAGACGATTAGAAACTCAAGCCCGCCCCAACACAGAGTCCATCGACATCGAGTTCACTCAACAGGCCTAAACTGGAATCAAAGTCATAATGGATATAGCGATACTCCATGTGCAGCTCACCCCAATTATAATCGTTGTTAACGGCTGCAACTGCCGGTGAGTGTGCTGACATAGACCGTCCAAATTAGACAACCGGCATCGCCTACCTTCCTATGACCTAATTACCATAGAGGATGCTTTTGTACTATTGGAAAAATACAGTTGGGACGAGAAATCCAGATGCTGCAGGTTAGCGAGCCTGATAGCAGGCTCGCTAATAAATACGGAAGAACTAACTATGTGGATGCACCTAACGCTGCCGTGTAATTCGTATAGAATCTTTCCACCAATTCACCGATCTCTTGGCGTACCATATCCCATGTTTCGCTACCTTTCATTTTGTCGCCACCACCAAATTTCAGAATCCGAATAGCAAGCAACTCACCTGTCGTAGCATCCACCAGTTCAATCTCAAGGTTCGCACCCTGCAGCTGCACTTTTTGAGCAAGCCCCTCAAGATCTTTAACTGTTGAGTTTGATGTTGCTGCATGCGCCACTGCACCAACCGGCGTATAACTTAACAAACCGCGCTTCTTCTTCAGCAATACTTCGGTAACGGCCATGTTCATCAGCACCGTCCCTTCAGAGGGTGCATCTACAATTTCAAGTGCGTCACCCAACCGGTTCATGAACGAGGCGGCCAACCTATCGGCAAGCAGAACCATCTGGTCAGGTTGCAGACCTTTATATTTATTGTCGGCGCTCAAAATAATGTGAGGCTGAGATACAAGCAATTTGTCATAAGCCGCAATATTGACCTCCGGCTTAGTCCATTCAAGTAAACCAGCATCGTCGTCGCTCTTGGTCAGGGTCGGTAGATTCTCGATAAAACTGGATTCATAAGATTCCGCTGCATAGCTAATGCCGGGCGCCAGCATCATCAGTATGATCAATTGTTGTATTGCTCTTACCATATTCAAGTTCCTCAAGGTCTAGTAGATGTCACCAAGGATAATACCATTGAATCTACAACGATATATTTTTTAGTAAACGCCCAGCGCCAAGAGACTTAGAATTCCTACATCACTTCGTGTATTTTGTGCACAAACCACTCACTGTTCTGGCTAGTTAATATGACCTCCCAACTTTGTCGCTTGCTGCTACTTTCCATTCTACTGACCGCCGCACCGCTTTATGGCGCAGAACGACAGAAAGTAGGTCTGGTCCTATCTGGTGGTGGCGCTAGAGGGGCCGCCCACGTAGGCGTGCTTAAGGTCCTGGAGGAGCTTCGTATACCGATTGACGTCATTGCAGGAACCAGCATGGGCTCCATCGTTGGCGGTCTATATGCTTCCGGGCTTTCACCTGCCCAAATAGAGCAAATTCTTGCTGAGTTGGATTGGGAAGATGTTCTGGCTGATGATCAGACTCGAGTCGAATTATCACCAAACAAGAAGTTTCAGGAAGATCTTTTTTCTATCGGCATTTCGCCTGGGTTCGAAGGCGGTCAGCTGAAATTACCTCCGGGCGCCATTCAGGGACAAAAGATTGAATTAGCCCTTCAGCGCCTCACCACACACGTTGCTCACATCAATGAGTTCGACCATCTCGCGATCCCATTTCGTGCCGTTGCCACCGACATTGTTGATGGTAGCGAGGTGATCTTGAAGCAAGGCAACCTGGGCAGGGCCATGCGGGCGTCAATGTCGGTACCCAGCATCTTCGCTGCTATTGAAATCGATGAGCATCTTCTGGTCGATGGAGGTATTGTCAACAACCTCCCTGTTAGCGTTGCAAGGGGGATGGGCGCGGATATATTGATTGTCGTCGATATCGGCGCGCCTCTCAGAAACCGAGATGAAATTGGCAACATCCTAACGGTCACCAATCAACTCACGCGGATATTGACTGGCAGAAATGTTATCGCAAGTCTTGATAGCCTGAAGGAAACCGACATCCTCATTTCACCCGATCTCGGCGATATTACCTCGGCTCAATTCGACAGGTCGGCCGAGGCGATTCCTAAAGGTGAGCACGCAGCCAGGATGATAGCAGAGCGCCTACAAACACTGTCTCTAAGTTCATCAGACTACGAAATGTATCTAGCAGGCCTCAATCAAATTTCTACTGGGGATAGAACGGTCAAGAGCATTGCTCTAAGAAACGAATCATCGATTAATGACAATGTAGTGGCAAAGCGGTTGAATGTTAACAAGGGTGACCCTCTTAACCTTGACCAACTCGAACACGATATCGGCCAAATTCATGGACTAGGTGCTTTTGAAAAAGTCGGTTACGACTTGGCCCAATATGAGGATGGCGTGGGCGTAATGGTGTACGCAACACCTAAATCCTGGGGCCCGAATTACCTCCATTTTGGCCTTGATATGGAAGGCGACCTTTCTGGTGACACTGCCACCAATATAGTTCTTGGTTATTCGCGCTCCGAGATGAATCAGTGGGCTGGTGAATGGACGACTCTGCTTCAGGTTGGACAAGAACCAAAGTTATTTAGCTATCTACATCAACCACTCGGCTTGGATCTTAGTTACTTTGTTCAACCGTCTTTTTCGATAGAAAGGACCAATGTTGGCGTGTTTTCCGGTGATGATGAAACCGCCCAATATGAGCTGCGGCAATCAGAATTTCAATTGGTTGTAGGTAAAGAGTTCGGTGCAAACGCTGTCTTTTCTTTAGGTGTCAATCGACGCAGCGGAGAAGTTAGAGTGGCAATCGGCGACCCTAACCTCCCAGAGTCCGATTTTGACGATGGTGGCGCTATAGCCACTTTTAGGTACGACTCCATTGATGATATCGATTTCCCGTCTCGGGGGGCTCTGCTTAACCTCTCTTACTACCAAGCACTTGACTCAATGGGGGCCGATGAAGCCTATAGGCAATGGCGACTTCGATCAGGCATTGTTACAACGTTCGGCAACAAACACACGCTTGGCGTCCTGACAAGCGTTGGGGGCACTGAAGATGGGACCGCATCTTTTTCACGACGATTCCTGCTGGGAGGCTTCCTCAACATGTCAGGCCTGCAGGTCAATCAGCTTTCCGGGGAATATGCAGGTCTGGTCACGGCGTTCTATTATCGAAAATTCGATCGTTTCAAGATACTCCCTGCCTACATCGGGGGAAGCGCAGAGTACGGCGGCGCCTGGGCAGACAGAGACGATATCAGTTCAAAGAGTTCACTTTTTGGCGGCAGCTTTTTTCTTGGAGTTGATTCCCCCCTCGGTCCCGTGCTGATTGGTTTGGGACGCACGAACGAAGGTGATTCAGTATTCTTTACCAAGATTGGCCGTTTCTTTAACTAAACGTTATCACCATTATCCTCTGGCCAAAGGTGTTTCTCTTTAGCGCTCGGTTCGTTTCAAGTTTGTTGGTCCTGGTGTTTCTGTTTCGTATACTGACGGTTCAACAGTAAGGAGTAACGTCCTGTGCCTATACCCGTAATACTTGATACCGATATCGGCTTCGATGTTGATGATGTTTGGGCACTTGCCTTCCTTCTGCGCTGCCCCGAGGTTGACGTTAAGCTCATTGTCTCCGATACGGGGGATACCTATTATTCTGCGAGTCTTGTAGCGAAGTTGCTTGAGGTTGCAGGCCGAACTGACATACCTGTCGGTGTTGGCATTCCGCTTGACGAGTCAGCGCGAACCCATTCAGGGTGGCTTGGCGACTACCGCCTGGAGGATTACCCGGGTAGGGTATTCATGGACGGTGTTGGAGCGATTTGCAATACAGTGATGAGTTCCCCGGCTAAAGTCAGCATCATTAGTATTGGCCCTGTTCCTAACATTGCCGCGGCATTGGCTCGTGAGCCCGGGATAGTAAACAACTCAAAGTTTGTTGGTATGCACGGGAGTATTCGACGTGGCTATCTAGGGGCAGACAAGCCAATGCGGGAATACAATGTTAAAAAACACTCGATGGCCTGCCAGAGAGTCTTTTCAACGCCCTGGGAGCTAACCATTACGCCGCTCGACACCTGCGGTAATGTTTTTTTACAAGGCGATAACTTCGAGCGCCTGAAAGAATCTTCCGACCCGCTTGTCCAGGCTGTTCTCCAAAACCACTTTGCCTGGTGCGAAGCAATGAAGGACTGGCCGATTCTTTCGCACATGGATCCCGAAGCTCAGTCTTCGCTGCTTTACGACACAGTGGCGGTGTATCTTGCCTTCAGCGAAAGCCTTCTAGAGATGGAACAACTGCCCATTATTGTCACCGATGACGGTAAGACTTTAATGAACGACGGCGGACAGCTTGTGAACTGCGCGATGCAATGGAAGGATCAAACCGCCTTTGAATCCTTGCTGACTAAACGTTTGTTAAACGAAGACCAGAGGTAAAGTTCCTTGTCTGAGCAGCCTAATGTCGTCTTTCTCTTTCCTGATCAATTACGAGCGCAAGCACTAAGTTTGTATGGCAACAGTGCCTACGTTGAAAAACAGATCGAAACACCCAACATCAATCGGCTTGCGAATCGGGGCGTCACACTAGACAACGCTATTTCCAATTGTCCTGTCTGCACACCGGCACGCGCGATGCTAGTAACGGGCAGGTACCCACAAAGCACTGGTCATCTGATCAACTCGACGCGTACCCGACATTCCGAGATTTCTATCGCCGACGCCTTCGCTCATCAAGGATACCAAACTGCCTGGATAGGAAAGTGGCACCTGCATACAGGGCATTGGCCTGCTCTAGACCGGATGCCGATGCAGCCCGATTGGGTACCCAAAGGACGAGACCGTTTGGGGTTTGATTATTGGCGCGCCTACAACCAGCACATGGTGTACTTCAATGGCTTTGTGCACAAAGATGACTGGAACTACGAACGTTGGGAAGGTTACGAAACCGAAGGCCTACTGAACTACGCGTTCGAATTCATGAACGAATCGAAAAACGATCCGTTCCTGATGTTCCTGTCCCCGCATCAGCCACACTACACACCCGAGGAGTTCGCGCCCAATCGCTTCTATGAAATGTTGCCGGATAAACTCGAGCTACCAGAGAACGTGCCGTCCTCAATGCTGAAGGCCGCAAAGGAAATGTACCGGCACTATCTGGCGATGATTTTGGCAATTGATGAGATGCTGGGTAGATTAATGGACTACCTAGAGAAAGAAGAGCTCATCGACAACACTATTTTAGTGTTCTCGTCAGATCACGGAACCCAGGGCGGTTCACAAGGGGTAAGCCCCTGGTCAAAGAAAAACCCCTACGACGCGTCTATACATGTGCCCGGTATTATTTCATACCCCGAAAAGATCACGCCTAACACGCGCAATAATACACTTTTGTCGATGGTCGACTTTTTTCCCACCCTGTGTGGCTTAGCCGGGGTTCCTGTTCCACAATCAGTAGAAGGCACAAACCTCAGTTCAAGCTTGGTGACAGAAGAACAACCAGAGGCGCCAGCCCCTGACAGTGTTTTTTTGATGAACTTTTCAAAGTACTTTGACTGGTTTCAAAATGGTGCAGAATGGCGCGGCATACGCACCCAGTCACATATGTACTGCAAGCGATTGTCAGGAGAGGAAGAATTGTATGACCTGCACGCTGATCCATTGCAGACCAATAACACGGCGTTAACTGACCAAAACCAGGTTGAAAAAATGCGAGGGCTGCTGGATATGCATCAACGCGCGAGAGCGGATGAGCTGGTACCCTGCACTGACTGGCAAGGCTGGCTGGATGAGCAAAGACGGGTTGTTAGAAACGCAAAAGGCGAGCTCAGCCATCCCGAAACACCTCCCGACTGGTCACTGCTATAATGGCACCAGCGGTCTGTTTAGCCAACGGCAGAGACATAACTCGAAAGAGCTAATGGGGCAAACTTGAAACTATTTGAGGAATGATGACGACAGAATCAACTTATCCCCTGATGTTAGCACCTGAAACGATACAAACTTTTCGGAAAAAAGGTTTTGTACTGACAGAGAACGTGTTCGACACTTCAGAGCTCGCACGTCATGCTTTGGGGGTCGACAGAGAAGTCGCAAACAGGACCTCAACGGATAAACGTAATATCCATGAGAAGTCTATTTACGAGCAATCTTTTATCCAGTGTATGCGTCTCTGGGAGACCGCCCCTGACGTTCGCCCTCTGACTTTTCATGCTGGGCTTGCAGGGATTGCCGCTCAATTATTGGACGTTCCTTCCGTTCGGCTTTGGCAGGATCAAGCGCTCTATAAGGAGCCAGGTGGCCGTCAAACCGATGCCCATCAAGACCAGACTTTCTGGCCAATCGGCGAGGTTCCGCTTGTCAGCGCCTGGATACCCTTTGATGCCATACAAAGATCAAATGGTGCAATGGCCTACGTGCCGGGCTCCCATAAGGCTGGCCCATTGCGCCCTGTTGATATTACCCATTCAACAGAGCCGCACAATATCCTCGCTGACCCAGCGTTAAACGGAGTGTCGCCTGAATGGGTCAGTGTTGACCCGGGTTCGGTTGTCTGGCATTCAGGATTCACCGTGCATCAGGCAGCTGCGAACGAGTCAGATGGAGCACGCCGGGTTTTTACCATCATTTACTTTGCCGATGGATTCAGGCGGATGAAAGACTGGCCCGTATTCCCGCTTGACCGCGCGCGGGTTAGCGTTGGTGAATTGATGCAAGGGGAGGGATTACCCGTGGTTTGGCCGGTGCCTGATCCGTTGCCTGAGCCGCCCGGAGTGCTGGGGCAAAGTACTGGCCCGCAGCATATGACAGGCCAGTGAGGTGAGCGGGTAGCTTGAGGCTCAGCGAGCCTCTACGCTCACCTGCCCAAATGCTTTCAAGTATTGACATGGAAGTAAAAAAGCCACAAAAAAGTATTTCGCCTACTTACATGTCTCCGTTAAAGAGGCGCCAAACCAGTCTGGTGGTGCCAATTGTCGCGCTTAGGCTGGTCGATGGATGCCGCAAATTTTGTGGCCGTCCGGATCCAGGAAATAACACAGGTGCATCGTGCCCATCGTGCCATCCCTCGGGCCTGGCGGATCTTCCACGCTGATGCCTCCATTAGCGACTGCAGTGTCGTGAAATTCTTTCACCTGCTCTGGTGAATCGCAGACAAAGCCAATGGTAGAGCCATTGGCAATACTGACAGGTTCGCCATTGATCGGTTCACTGATACTAAAGGTAGAGCCATCATGAATATAGAAAAGGCGAGTCTGCCCGGTTTCATTTACATGCTCCATCGGCTCTCCTGCTCCCAGCACTCCAAGAACAGAACTGTAGAAATTTTTTGTTTTCTCGATATCATTTGAACCGATCATAACGTGATTAAGCATTTCGTCCTTTCCTTATGGGTTATAAAATCAATTGCCGGGGTAGCGTATCTGTTTCCCCTGGTAAAAGGCAACTGTATACCAGACAAGTAACCAATGGTTCTGGCCCAATGAAGGACTTTTCGGAAATGGATAGCAACACAACAGAAACTTTCCTTGCTGTGTTTGGCGTTCTTACATCTGATTAACGCGCCAATAAGCTTTCTTTAAGTGATCCATCTTTTTTCTCTGAATGTTTACAGATTCAGTAATTTCAATTTTCGCTACCCTACTCTGCTGATACTTAAAAATCTGCTTGATGGTCTCCGGGCTTTGAGTACAGGCAATCGCCTTCGCCATTTCGGTGTTCGCAGACCAGAGTATGTTGAAGTCATCTTCAACATACGTTAGCTTATCCTCCACTAGAATATTGGGAAATACATTCATGACTGCTACTACGCATCCATTGGCACCGCATGGTCTACCATCGTTCATTGGCGGAGCAGATGGCAGTGACCCCCTGTTTACGGCCGTTGTTTTTATTTTGATTGCAGGCCTGATGGGTGTAGCAGTGCTGTATTTCAAGCTGCACTCGATACCAGAGCATTTAGCGCAAGAACAAAATAACGGACAAACACAGCTAATTATGGTGTTGGCAATATTGGCTTTGTTCACTCACAACAATTTATTCTGGGTCGCTGCGCTGGTGTTGGCGCTGGTAAAATTCCCGGATTTTACTTCCCCCTTAAATTCGATCGCGCAGTCTCTGCGCATCATGACTGAAACTGAGCAGGAGCCAAAGTCAAAGCCAAAGCCAGAGATCACCGCGCCTAACACTAAAGAGCAGGAGCAATAAACTATGCTGGAATTATTGATCTGTTCGCTCGTCACGGTGCTGCCTGATTACTTGTTTCGTCACTACAAACAGGGCAAGCGATGGGGCAAAGACATTAACTTTTTTTCGGTCTGGTATGAACTGCGATGGGGTATCTCCGCCTGCATTTTGCTCACCATATCGCTGATTACCCTCATATTTTATTACCACCCCTCTACCACCAATGCGGGACCTTTTTTTCGTACCGTCACTATTTTGTCTGAGGGCGGTGGTCGAGTTGAGGAAATCTATGTCGAAAACAATCAGCAAGTACAGGCGGGAGATCCCCTGTTCAGCTTGCTCGACAGCTCACAACTGGCCTCGGTTAATGCTGCCCGCAGCCAGGTCGCCCAGGTGGAATCTGCCTTTGTGCAAATAGATAGCCAACTAGAGGCGGCGCGGGGCGGATTAAGACAGGCGCAGGGAGCGCTGGATCAAGCAATGAATGAGCTTAAGAAAAAGAGCGAACTTGCCTCTCGCGGATCCCAATTAGTGAGCAAGATTGAACTCGAGCGATTGGAAAATACGGTGAATTCACGAGAGGGTGGCGTTGATACAGCGAATGCCAATATCGCTTCAGTCATCGCGCAGAAAGAATCCGTCTTACCCAGTCAGCTTGAAAGCGCCAAACGAGGGCTTGAGCAGGCCGAGGTTGAATTAGGTAAAACCACCGTCTTCGCCGGCGTCGATGGCACAGTGTCGCAGTTTTTCTTGCAACGCGGCGATTATGTGAATCCCATTTTACGTCCAGCCGGTTTATTGATTCCCAATGACGGGCCAGAATCTGGTCGACATCAGATAGCTGCCGGTTTCAGTCAGCTGGCAACGCAGGTTATCAGCCCAGGAACCCTCGCAGAAGTGACCTGCTTATCTAGACCCTTTGAGGTCATACCCATGGTGGTGACGCGGGTACAATCCGTCGTGGCAGCAGGACAACTAAGGCCTACAGATAATCTAATCGATGCACAGGAGCGAGCGCGACCAGGTACGCTAACGGTTGTGATGGAGCCACTTTACGAGGGCGGGATGGAAGGTGTTATGCCCGGCAGCAAGTGCATCGCTAACGCCTACACCAATAATCATGATTTGTTGGCATCAGGTGACATTGGTATTTTAGATACCTTGTTTTACCACGCGGTGGATGCCGTTGGCATCGTCCACGCCATTGTTTTACGCATTCAAACCCTGATTATGCCTGTGCAAATGCTGGTGTTCAGCGGGCACTAAAACAAAGGCTTCATTGAACAACACCAGGCGCTTGAGCAAGCGTTGTTGAAGAACACAGCCCCCATAATGTGGGGGTTATGAGACCTGCAAAACAGTAGATTCAGAAATGGCCCGCCGGCACGGGCTCAGGTCGCCTCTTGTTTGACTCGAGCGAGACCAATAACGGAAATACAGATTAACAAGCAGATTGCGTCTACCAGCTATAACCAAATTTCAGGTTGTAGGTCTGATCCAGTTCATCAACTTCATCAACCGCACCGCCGTCGTACTCTAACTTGATCTCAAACGCAGTCTGCAGCCCCCCGATTAGCGGAAAACGCAGGCCAATGACCGTATCGACCAAGACACCATCAATCTGGTCAAAGTTAATAATGCCAATCTGAGTCGCATAGAGCTCTGTTTTCGGGATGATATCGCTCGTCACGCTGACTTCCCAGTTACCGCCAAGGAAGTCACTATCTTCCGCAATGTCGAAATTTTCATCCACGTAAACCGCACCAACCTCCCCTGATAGAGACAGTCGGCTACTCTCAAAAAAATTTCGACCGATATATGGCCCTACCGTGGTCCGCAACTTCAAATCTGCAAACTCATCCTGATAGAAGACTAACTGTCCACCAATGTAATTATTAGTGTCTTGATCGGAAAAACGATCGTACTTACCCCTTATCCGCCACTGGTTCTTGTCCCTAACTCCGCTACTCGCATCCCGCTCGAACATGCCCTTTAAAATGTAGCGATCATCAAGGCTGCGCCAGCTCGATGTAAAATCGAGATCGTACTCGTCGCTGTCAGTATTACCCCGCTCCATGGACACTACGGCGTTCACCTGGCCGAACCATTTATAACCTTCACCAAGCAGCCAGGGCTCTGGGTTCACAAGGTCGACATCACTGGTCTTGAAATAAACCGGAGCCTCTCCCTCGCCGCGCACCGCAGTGCCATGCTCCGAAGAGACAATCAATTTGTTTCTGTAAATGGTGCCATCA